>CASFIQ010000104.1 GCA_949294785.1 uncultured Collinsella sp. | reverse complement strand
CGCGCGGAGCCGCCGCGGGCGTCCTCGACCGCGACGTCGATGTAGAGGTTGGGGACGCCCTCGACGAGCGAGACGTCGCAGTAGCCAGGCAGGGCGAGCAGCTCGTGCGCGCGGGCGATGTCGGGCTCGCCGACGGTCTCGAGCACCTCGAGCGAGCTCGCCGCGTCGCCGCCCACGGCGCCCAGCACGGCCGCGGCCTCGATGCCCGCCATACCGCCGGAGTTGGGCACGGTCACGCTCTGCTCGGTCTTGATGATGTTGCCCGAGCATGCCACATCCAGGTGCTCGGGCTCGGCGGCGAGCGTCTCGGCGGCAAGTGCTGCCGCGTAGGCGACGGCGATGGGCTCGGTGCACCCCAGGGCGCACACGAGCTCGCGGTTCAAGATGTTGCAGAAGAGCGCGTCGCGCGCCGCGGCGCTAAGACCCTCCGAACCACTCTCCCCCATCTGCGCCGTCCTGCCGGCCGCGTTCGCCATCTTGTCACCGAACCCCTCGATACACCGGCGGCGCCTGCCCGCCGCCCTCTTCTTCGGCGCTATTGTACCGTGTCTTTCCCGCACCCTCTAGACAAGATGCTCCGACCGCGAGCTTGCCGGCATCCGTCCCGCTTCGCAGGAAGATTCATCATGACCACCGCGGCGAACATCGCCGCGAGTCCGGCGACGTCGGCGATTTCAAGCGGCTCGCGGAAAACGGCCGAGCCGAGTAACGCCGCGACCATCGGCTCCGTGAACGAGACGATCGATGCCGTGGACGCTTCGATCTCACGCAGCGCCTTGTTGTAGATCACATACGGGACGAACGTCGCCGCGAGCCCTATCCCCAGGATAGGCAACGCGGCGGGCGCACCGAGAGACAGCGCCCGCGAGACCGCGCTTCGCCCGACGAACGGGGCAAGGCAGACGCCGGCAAACAGAAACGAGTAGAACTGCGTCGTCGACACGGCGTAGCGGCCGACAATCCTCCTGCCGATCAGCGGATACAGCGCGTAGCACACCGCCGAGGCGACAACGCAGAGAACAACAAGCGGCGAGGGCGCCGTCGCGCCGAATCCGCTCACGAGCGATGCGCCCGCGATGGCGAGCGCGCAGGCGACGACGGACCGGCGGCGGGGGAACTCTCTCCCGAAAACCGCGGACAGCATGATGACGAACGACGGAGCCAGATAGAGCAAAGTCGACGCTATCGCGAGCTCCGAGAGTCGAATCGTCATGAGATAGAAGAGGTTGAACGTCACGAAGCTTCCGCAGCCAAGCGCCACGAAAAGCCAGGCATCGCCGAGCTTCACCTTGAAGCCGACAAGCCCCCCTCCGTGAGAGAAACACCCCGAACGCGAGCGCCGAAACGGCGCAACGCAAGAACACGATCTCAAGCTCGGTGAAGCCCATCTCCGCGAGCGGGCGGGAGTAAAGCGCGATCGTTCCCCAGAGCCCGCCGGCAATCGCGACCGCGGCGCAGGCCGAACCCCTGCCCATAGCATCACCCTCCCAGAAAAAGGGCGCACCGCTCAGGGCGCGCCCGGACAAATCCATGTACCTCGGCGCTTCCGCGCTTTCAGCTACCTCAGCACCTTGCTTCCCAGCCGCGCATGGAATAGGGGGTCCTTTGTCACCATCGTGTCGATGTGCTTGAGCGCCGACACCCGATCGCAGATGACGTAAAGCCACAAGAGCGCCTCGAAGCCGAGGTACTCGGACGCGCCGGCGCTCGGCAGGTCGAAATCGAGGGCGTGGTCGGCACCGGGCGCCGCCCTGACCACGTCGGCCGTCCATTCGCGCACGATCGGAGCGAGCTGCGTGACCAGCGAGCCCTCTTCACCCACCAAGATAAGCGTCGAGTCCTCGTTGATGGAGTTATAGGGCCCGTGCACGAATTCCTCGACCTCGTAGGCGGCGACGGGCACGCGAATCGTCTCGAGAAACTTGAGCCCGCCTTCCAGGACGGCCCCGTAGACCGCGCGCGACCCGACGATCTTGATATCCCGGCTCCGCGCGATCATCTCGCCGTGCGCGGCGACCCACGCCTCCGCCGCGTCGATCACGGAACCCATGTTACGTGCGCAATCGCAAAGACGCTCAAGCGACGCGCGACGCGCCGGCTCATCGAGCACGCCATGCGCGGCGCCATAGGCGAGCGCCATGAGGACAAGGTTCGCGGCCATGCAGATCGTGCCCTCGGTCTTGGGCTGCAGGTCCGCCTCGATGCCGCACGGGACAGTGATGATATAGCGCGCCGCGCCGTTGATCACCGTGCCGTCGTCGTTGGTGGTCGACACCGCCGCCGTCGAGCAGCCCGCCGCCCCGGCCTCTTGCATGGCGCGCAGCGTGCTCGTGCTCGTCCCGCTTTGCGAGATGCCGATAAAGAGCGTGCGACCCGCGTCAACATAGCTTTTGCTATCCGCTTGGAAGGGGTAGATCGCGCTCACCGGGACGCCCATCGCACGCTGCATGATGTCTTGCGCCATCGCCGCCGCGTGATAGCTCGAGCCCGACCCGCATAGCACGACCTCAGCAAGATTGCACTGGGATATATCGTCGAACACCGGATCTTTGGCGAGCGCCGCCTTGAGCACGAAGGCGCCGGTCTCGCGAATACATTCGGTCATGGTAGACATGAGTCGCTCCTATCCCAAGATTCCGAAGAACGCGCCCACGATGCTGACGACGGTCATGATGATGATCATCGCGAGCGAGGAGACGTTCTTCTTCACGATCGCCCAATACGTCGCCGCGAAGACCATAAGCGGGGCGAGGCAGGGCATGATCTGGTTCAGCAGGTCGGACACCGTCTGCGAGTTGACGCCGTCGCTCACGGCGAGCGGGATGTTGAGCGAGACCAGGCTCGCGCACATGCCGCCCACGACAAACAGGCCAAGGATCGTTGCGGCGCGCATGACCTTCATCATGAGACCACCCGAGGACATCTGGGAGATGAACTTGGTGCCCGCATCATATCCGAGGTGCATGAGGCCGATACGCGTCGCGAACGCGGGGATGTTGTAGAGCAAGAGGAACAGGATCGGGCCCAAGATCGAGCCGGACATCGCGAAGCTCGTGCCGATGGCGGTCGCAATGATCTTGAAGGTCCCCCAGAAGAAGGCGTCCCCAATGCCCGAGATGGGGCCCATGATGGCGATCTTCGTGCTGTTGATGACATCCGTGTCGAAAGACGGGTCGCGCGACGCCTCCTCCTCCATGGCGCTCGCGATGCCGAGGTTCAGCGTCATGCACTGGTTGGTGACGTTGTAGTAGGCGAGGTGGCGCTTCAGCGCGGCGGCCATCTGCTCCTTCTCGGGATAGAGCTCGCGCAGCACCGGAATCATCGCGTACGCAAAGGCGATGTTGCCCTGCAGCTCATAGCCCCAGGAGAACGAGCAGCCGCATGAGCGCCACATCGTCTTGTTGAGCGCGGCCTTGGAGACCTTGCCACCTTGGACCTCGGCCTCGACGGCGCGCTTGATCGCATCAGAACTCATCGTCTTCTCCCCCTTCGACCGAAACCTGAGCCTGCTCCTCGGTGAGCTGCGTCATGGCGAGCGCGAAGATCGCGCCGAAAATCGCGACGCCCAAGATGGGCAGCTGGAAGTACGCCACCACCGCGAACCCGCACAGGAAGATGTACACGTTGGACTTCTTGAGCATGGTCTTGGCGAGCATGGTGAAGCCGATGGCGGGGATGATGCCGATCGCGACGTTCAAACCCGTCTGGACGAAGGCGGGGATCGCCGAGAGAAGCGCCGACATCGCGTCGCTGCCGGCGGCGAACGACACGCCGCAGACGATACCGATCATGCCCGCAAACCCAAGGCCGCATGCCCAGTGCAGGCGTTCGATGCCGCGCCAGTCGCCCGCCTCGGCGCACGCCTCGACGCGACGCTCGAAGAGCGAGACGATGTAGCCGTAGTAGAAGTTCTTGAAGATCAGCATGAGGCTCGCGATGGGCAACGCGAGCACGAGCGCGTTCTCGGGCGAGACGCCCGCGTTGATCACGAACGCGACGCCGAGCAGCGACCCCGACATCGCATCGGGCGGAATGACCGCGCCGATCGAGGTGGCGCCCAGAAACGCGAGCTCAAGCGTCGCGCCGACCGTGATGCCCGTCTGCAGGTCGCCCATGATGAGGCCGACCATCGTGCCGACGACGATCGGCTGGGTGACGAAGTTCCTGCCGCCCGCGTATTCGACGACCATGAGCACGAAGGCCAGGACGCCGAGGGCGATAGCTGTGATAATCATCCCTGCTCCTTTCCGTTTAGGATGAAATTGCCGAGGAAAACTCGGTTGCCGCTACGTCCGGAACACGCTGAAGGAAGATGCGCACCCCCTTCGCCTCCAGCTCGCGCAATGCCTGCTCCTCCTCGGGAGCGACGTAGAACGTCTTGTCAATGGCACGGGCGCCCTCATGCGGGCTCGCGTTCCCCAGGTTGACCGCGTCGATTTTGGGGCATGCATCCACCAGGCGCACCAAATCGGTCACACTCTCGACGATGATGAAGAGCCGATAGGGGTCGGTCGCGCCGGCGTTGATCAAACGAGCCGACTCCGCAACCGATTTGAACACGAGCTTCGTCCCCTCAGGCTTCGCGAGCTTCATCATCGACTTGCGCACCGGGTCTTGGGCGACCGCGTCGTTGGCGATGAGGATGGCGTTGACACCGAGCTCCTTCGTCCAGGCGTACGCCACCTGCCCGTGCAACAACCTGTTGTCCACACGCGTCGAGCAGATCATCGTTCTCTCCTTTCTTTTCTATAATTGATTTTCCAATACGACGCTTATTATATATATTTATAAAACAGCATAGTTGACCAATTATATATTTATATGAACGGTAGGTTTAAGCCCGCGAACGGTGTCCGACGCTCAGCTGCCCCGCCCAAACTATCCATATTCCTATGACCACTTACATTTGACTGCGCCGCGCCAGCCGCGGTGACACCGGACAAATCGAGCCCGTCATCGTTCAGCGGTTCATCACTATCTAACTGCTATTTTGTCCCTGCTGCGGATAAGGAAACCGAGCACACGGCAAATGGGGTGGGTGAATATGAAAGATATGGGCATCGCCTTATCTTTTTATAGTTCATTCCTATATTATATAGATAAAGAGGTTCTCTGCGTTATATCGGGAGGGGACATGGCCGCGCAAGCGAAATACCGTATCGTTGAGGAATTCATCAAACAGGAAATCCGCGAGGGCAGACTCAAGACAGGCGACCAAATCATGACCGAGGAGCAGCTGCGCGAAATCTTCCCGTATTCGCCCATGACTATCAACAAGGCGCTCACCAACTTGAGTACCGCGGGATACCTTGAGCGCATTCCGGGGAAGGGCAGTTTCGTGAGCGCCCCGCCCCACAAGAACAAACAGATACAGAGCGCGTCGAGCTTCTCTGACGACATGCGCAGCATCGGCCTCGAACCTGGAGCGAAACTCGTCTCTTACCGTATCATCCACGGCTCCGAAAACCCCGAGATCGCCCGCATCCTCGACCTCGACGGGAACGACCTCATGCACCATTTCGTGCGCCTGAGGACCGGCAGCGGCTCCCCCATCGCAATCAGCTACACTTATCTCGATGTTAAAACCATCCCTGCACTCGACGTGAGCTGCCTCGAGACGTCGCTCTACGGTTATCTCGCCGAACTCGGCATTGTGCCCAAAATCAAATCCCAACGTTTCAGCGCAGCGCTGCCCACCGCGCAGCAAAAAGAGCTTCTTGGGGTCGAGAACACCGCGCTGCTGTGCATCACGAGCCAAATGAACGCAACCCCCGATACCGACCGGGTCTTCGAGCACACGACGACTTATTACATCGGCGACTCGTACTCCTACCTTTTCGAACCTGCCACCGCGCAGCTCTCCATCGAGTCGCACGGCAACTGGTGATCCGCCGCCTCACAGCTGCCGGCGACCCGCATCACGCCCCCTCGCCCATCGGAATCACGCGACCCAGCTCAGCGAGCGCGCGCTCGTCCGCATCGATGCCGTCCTCCACCAGGCGGAACTGCTCCGCAACCCGCTCGGGCGCGGTGCCGCCGCGCGTGGTGCGCGCCGCGACCACGGCGTCGAGGTCGAGCGCCCCGGCGATGTCGTCATCGAACAGGTCGCTCGCCGCGCGGAAGGTCTCGAGCGGCAACTCGGAGATGTCCACGCCGGCCTTCTCCGCCTCGAGCACCAGATGCCCCACCACGGCATGCGCCTCGCGGAAGGGCATGCCGCGCTTGGCTAGGTAGTCGGCGACATCGGTCGCCGCCAGGTGCCCGCGGTGCATGACGGCGCGCATGCGGTCGGCGTTCACGGTCCAGCTCCCCACCATGCCCGCCATGACGCCCAGGCACATGAGCAGCGTGTCGGCGGCGTCGAGCGCGCCCTCCTTATCCTCCTGCATGTCCTTGTTGTAGGCGAGCGGCAGACCCTTGCAGGTCATGAGGAGCTGCATCAGGTCGCCCACCACCCGTCCGGCCTTGCCGCGGACGAGCTCGGCGAAGTCGGGGTTCTTCTTCTGGGGCATGATCGAGGAGCCCGTGGAGAACGCATCGGAGAGGGTGATGAAGCCGAACTCCTGGCTCGACCACAGCACGATCTCCTCGCTCATGCGCGAGAGGTGCACCGCCATGACCGAGCAGGCGTACTCGAGGTCGAGCAGGAAGTCGCGGTCCGAGACCGCGTCGAGCGAGTTCTCGATCACGCGCGAGAACCCCAGCGCCCGCGCCGTCATCGTGCGGTCGAGCGGATAGCTCGTGCCGGCGAGCGCGGCGGCGCCCAGGGGATTGGCGTCCGCCGCCTCGAACGCCGCGGCGAGGCGGTGGTAATCGCGCGCGAGCATCCAGCTCCAGGCGAGAAGGTGGTGCGCGAAGAGCACCGGCTGGGCGTGCTGCAGATGCGTCATGCCCGGCAGGACCGCATCGCCCGCCGCGTGCGCCGCGCCCACGATGGTACGGCGCAGGCGCAGGTTCGCCTGCATGAGGTCGCGCGCGAGCGCCTTCGCGGCGAGGCGCGTATCGGTCGCCACCTGGTCGTTGCGCGAGCGCCCGGTGTGCAGGCGCGCCCCCGCCTCGCCCACGCGGCGCGTGAGCTCGCCCTCGATCGCCATATGGATGTCCTCGTCGTTGATATCGAAGACGAAGCGCCCCTCGTCGATATCGCGCTCGATCGCATCGAGCCCCTCGTGGATGGCAT
>CASFIQ010000103.1 GCA_949294785.1 uncultured Collinsella sp. | reverse complement strand
GCTCGAGGCGCGCGCGACCGGCATCGCACCCGAGGCGCTGTGCGCCGAGGTCGATGGCGGCATCGTCATCGCCGTTCCGGCGTCCCAGGGGCTTTCCGGCTCGCTGTCGCTCGCCGAGCAGATCGCCTCCACGCGCCGGCTGCCGGTCTCTCGCGTCGATGCGCCGTCCGACCTGCCCGCCGGCGCCCCGACCTTCCTGGTCTCGGACGAGCACGGGGTGATCGCCGCGACGGATGCCGCGATGCCATCGACGTTCGCGGGGCTTCTGGCGGACGGGTTCGCGAAGCTTGCCGAGGCGGCGCGGTAGAAGGGGGCGAACATGGGGCAGCTCATCTACGTGATCGAGGACGACCCCGCCATCCGCGGCGAGCTCGTCGAGGTGCTGGAACGGCAGGGGTTCGCCGTCGAGGCGGCGCGCACCTTCGACCACCTGGTCGAGGATATCCAGCGCGCGGCACCCTCCCTCGTTCTTCTGGACCTCACCCTGCCTGGGACCGACGGGCAGTTCGTCTGCCGCGAGCTGCGCGCCGTCTCGTCCGTTCCCATCATCGTGCTCACCTCGCGAACGACCGAGGTCGACGAGGTCATGAGCATGACGCTCGGTGCCGACGACTTCATTCCCAAGCCCTACAGCTCGCGCGTGCTCGTGGCGCGCATCCAGGCGCTGCTGCGTCGCACCGCCCCCGATGACCAGGGCCGCGTGCTCGAGCACGCCGGGCTCTCGCTCGATCTGGCCCGCTCCGTGGCGAGCGCGGCAGGCGGGCAGGTCGAGCTCACCAAGAACGAGATGCGCATCCTGGCGCTGCTCATGCAGCGCGCCGGGACGATCGTCTCCCGCGAGGCGATCATGCGCGACCTCTGGGATTCGGATGCCTTCGTCGATGACAACACCCTTACCGTCAACATCAACCGGCTGCGCGCCACGCTCGAGAAGATCGGCGTCACTGGGTATCTTGTGACGCATCGCGGCCGCGGGTACTCGGTGTAACCATGGGCGTCCTGCGATACCTCCGCTCCTGCGCCCCCACTTGGGGCATGGCGCTCGCCGCCATCGTGCTTGCCTCCGTGCTCCTGTTCATCGCCGGCGTCGGCCGCGACGTGGTGCTGCTCGCCTCGGGCATCGCGCTCGCAGGGCTTATCCTGGGCATCGCCTGGGGTTATCTGCGCAAGCGGGCGTTCTATCGCGAGCTCGCCCGCTGCGTCGCCGAACCGGATGTCACCCGCTGGCTTGCGGAGGTGGTCGAGCGCCCCGATTTCCTCGAAGGCGAGCTTGCCTACGATGCGTTGCGTTCCGTGGCCAAGGTGGCGAACGATGAGGTCGCCCGCCAGCGCCGCCAGGGCGAGGAGTACCGCGAGTACATCGAGACCTGGGTTCACGAGGCGAAAAGCCCGCTCGCCGCGGCGCATCTCATGCTCGAGAACGCCCGCGCCTCCGCTTCCGCCCCGGCGCCCTTCGAGAAGCTCGATGCGGTCGCGGACGAGCTGCGCCGCATAGAGGGCTATATCGACCAGGCGCTCTTCTACGCGCGCTCGGAAGCGGTCGAGCGCGACTACCTCATCCGCCGCTACAACCTTTCCGACCTGGTTACGGCGGCGATCAAGGCGAATGCCCCCGCGCTCATCGAGGCCCACGTGGCGCCGGTATGCCGCGATCTGGATCATGTGGTCTTCACCGACGAGAAGTGGACCGGCTTCATCTTGGGGCAGATCATCCAGAACAGCGTGAAGTACGCGCGGGAAGCGGGCGCGCGTATCGAGTTCTCCGGGCGCCTGGTGGATGCGGGGCTCGCGACGGAGGCGGTCGAGCTCTCGATCGCCGATAACGGCTGCGGGGTCAGCGAGGCCGATCTGCCGCGCGTCTTCGACAAGGGTTTCACCGGGGACAACGGACGCACCGGGCGCAAGTCGACGGGTATCGGGCTCTACCTCGTGCGGCGCCTGTGCGACAAGATGGGCGTGGGCGTTCGCGCGGAATCCGTTGCCGGTTCCGGTTTCACCGTAACCCTCAGCTTCTCGACCAACAAGTTCCGTTATTTCGATTGATTCGCCGACGGCACAGGAAGGGGCGGGGGCGACGGCCCGAATCGCCATCGCCCCCGCCCGGGTCGTCTCGATGCCCTTCGCGCGCCTTCGCACGCGCTCGCTTCGGGCTATTTCACAACGAGGATGTCGCAGTCGGTGCTGCGCAGCAAGAACGTCGAGATGGAGCCCAGCAGCGCGTACTTGATCGAGCTGAGGCCGCGCGCGCCGCACATGACCAGATCGGGCTTGATCACATCGAGCATGTCGTCTTTCAGGGTCTCGCGGATGCGCCCGGCGCGCACGATGACCTCGACGCCGGCGAGAAGGCCGCTCGCGCGCGCCTCCTCGACCTGGTCGTGGATGGCGTTCATGAATGCCTCTTCAAGACCCTTGACCAAGTCCACCGGGTAGGCGCCCGCGGATTCGAGGGCGGTGGAATCGATGACGTGCCCGATGTAGAGCGTCGCGTGGTTGTTCGCGGCGACCTTGATGGCGCGGGCGAGGACGAAATCCTGCTGCTCGGTTCCGTCAAGCGCGACGAATACCTTCGAATAGCCTTCCTTCATGGTTGCCTCCTTCGCAATGCCGGAGCGGTCCGGCGGTTTCGCCGTACAACTGAGGTATACCCCGAGCCGCCCGCCGCGCTTCTAATGTTTCTGCGAACGTGCGGGCTTTTCCCGTGAGGGGAGTGCCGGGTGCCCGATAATGCTCACCGAGGCGTCGCGCGCCGCGTGCCCCGTTCCGTGCGGGGCGGATCAGACCCAGGAGGCATCTTGAATCCCATCGAGCTTTTGAAGTCCGCGTTCCTCGGCCTCGTCGAGGGCATCACCGAATGGCTGCCCATCTCGAGCACCGGCCATATGATTCTGGTCGACGAGTTCATGCAGCTGGATGTCACGGCGGAGTTCCTGAACATGTTCCTCGTGGTCATCCAGCTGGGTGCGATCCTCGCCGTCTGCGTGCTGTTCTTCCACGAGCTGAACCCCTTCAGCCCGAGCAAGGGGCGCGCGGGCCGTCGCGCCACCTGGGCGCTGTGGGGCAAGATCGTGCTCGCGTGCATTCCCGCCGCGGCGATCGGTATCCCGCTCGACGACTTCATGGAGGAGCACCTGTACAACGGCACGGTCGTGGCGCTCGCGCTCATCGTCTACGGCATCGCCTTCATCGCGATCGAGATGTGGCGCAAGCGCTCGTTGGCGCGTCGCGTCGCCGCGGGGGATATCGCGGGCGCGCATCCCGCCGGGTCGCATTTCGCACACCGTTCCGCCGCGGACGATACTGCCGACGGCACCGACTTCGGCACCATCACGCGTGTCGAGGACCTGCCGGTCAAGACGGCGTTCGGCATCGGCTGCTTCCAGGTGCTCTCGCTCATCCCGGGAACCTCGCGCTCGGGCTCGACCATCATCGGCGGCCTGCTTCTGGGTTGCACGCGCTCGGTGGCCTCGAAGTTCACGTTCTTCCTGGCCATCCCCGTGATGTTCGGCGCGAGCGCCTTGAAGCTCGCGAAATACGTCGTGCTCGACGGCGGCACCTTCGGCGCGAACGAGCTCGCCATCATGGGCGTGGGCTGCGCGGTGGCGTTCGCGGTGTCGCTCGTCGCCATCAAGTGGCTCATGGCCTTCGTCCGCAAGCATACGTTCATCGCCTTCGGCGTCTACCGCATCGTGCTGGGCGCCATCGTGCTGGCGTACTTCCTGCTGGGGCCCGCTTTGGGCATCGCCGGCGGCATGGCGTAGGGCCCTGCCGGTACGGACAATCGAGATAACCGACGACCCTCCTAACTCGGGTCTCTAAGGGCGCCGAGGGCGACCTCGACCATCTCGTCGAAGGTCTGCTCGCGCGCCTTGGCGGGAAGGCCCTCGCCGGTGAGCGGCTTGTCCGAGACGGTGAGCAGCGAGAGGGCGCGCTTGCCCGCCCGCGCCGCGATCATGTAGAGCGCGGCGGTCTCCATCTCGACGGCGAGGACGCCCATGCGCTTCCAGGCAAGCGCCGCATCTGCCCCCTCCTCATAGAAGGTGTCGCTTGAGAGCACATTGCCCACGCGGAAGCGCGCGCCGCGCCCGCGTGCCGACCTGACGGCAGCCTCCAGCAGGTCGAAGCTTGCGATGGGGGCGAACGTGCCGGGCAGCTTGAACTGATGGGCGAAACGCGAGTTGGTGCATGCGCCCTGGGCGATCACCAGGTCGCGGAGCTCGAGGTCGTCGGCATAGCCGCCTGCCGAC
>CASFIQ010000102.1 GCA_949294785.1 uncultured Collinsella sp. | reverse complement strand
GGGATATTGTACCGTCCGCCCGGTTCGTGCGGCCCTAATCGCGGAAGCGCCAGTACGCCGCGCAGCTGCCCTCGCTCGAGACCATGCAGGGGCCGACCGGGTTCTCCGGGGTGCATACGCGGTCGAACAGCGGGCACGCCGGGGGCGCGATGACGCCGCGGAGCACATCGCCGCAACGACAGCCCGCATGCTCGCGCGTGGGCTCGACCTCGGTGTCGAAGCGCCGCTCCGCGTCGAAACGGGAGAACTCCGAGCGAATCTTGAGGCCTGACGAGGGAAGCTCGCCCAGGCCGCGCCACGATGCGTCAGCGACCTCGAATACCTGGTCGATGAGCGAGCGCGCCACCGGGTTGCCCTCGTCGGCGACGCCGCGCGGATAGGCGTTCTCGATCGCAGCCGTTCCCGTGCGCACCAGCTCGACCAGGCGCTCGACACCCGCCAGGATATCCACCGGCTCGAACCCGCAGACCACGCCCGGGATGCCGAACTCCTCCGCAAGGAACCGGTAGGGCGCAAGCCCGATGATTGTGGACACGTGCCCGGGCAGGATGAAGCCGTCGATGGCGGTCTCGGGGTCCTGCGCGATGGCGCGAAGCGCCGCGGGCGTCAGCTTGTGGACGCAGAAGACGAAGAAGTTCGAAAGGCCGCGCGCGTCCGCCTCGAGGATCGCCGCGGCGATCAGGGGCGCCGTGGTCTCGAACCCCACACCCATGAAGATGACCTCGCGCCCGGGTTCGCGCTCGGCGAGCTCGACCGCGTCGAGCGGGGAGTACACCACGCGCACGTCGCGCCCGGCGGCCTTCTCTTGGGCAAGCGAGCTGGTGGACCCCGGCACGCGGATCATGTCGCCGAAGGTGGTGACGATGGCCCCGGGCACGCGCGCGAGCGCGACGGCGCGGTCTATGTCG
Organism: uncultured Collinsella sp.; assembly: GCA_949294785.1. Taxonomy (GTDB): domain Bacteria; phylum Actinomycetota; class Coriobacteriia; order Coriobacteriales; family Coriobacteriaceae; genus Coprousia. Next base: position 10,673 of record CASFIQ010000102.1, on the reverse strand, counting down.
CGGTTGGCGGTCACACAGACCGGGCAGCCGGGGCCGGAGAGCAGCTTCAGCCCTGCGGGCAGGATCGACCGGAACCCGTAGCGCCCGATGCTCACGGTGTGCGTACCGCAGACCTCCATAAGGTTGACAGTCCGGTCTCCTGCAAGCTCCGCGATGCGCTCCAGGAGCGCGCGAACCCGCTCGGGGTCGCGGTAGCGGTTGAAATCAAGCTCGCGCGCCTCGCCCATGGGGCTCACGCCGCCCCGGTCGCAGCGAGCTCATCGGCCTCGAGCTCCTCGAGCTCGCGGAAGAGCTCTTCGGAGCGGGCGGCCTCCTCCGCGTCGATGGCCTGGATGGCAAAACCGGCATGAACCAGCACGTAGTCGCCGGGTTGCGCATCGGGCGTGAGGCGAATGGAGATGTCGCGCCGCGTGCCCATCATATCGATGGTCGCCTGCGCGTCGTCATGCAGCTCGATGATCTTGCCGGGTACAGCCAGACACATGGTCTTCTCCCATCAGAAAGTGCGCACCTCGCCGGCGCATCGGCTTGCGGGGGTGCGCGGTCGTTTTCGGTGAGATGGTACCGCGCGGGTGGCGCTTGCGCAAACGCCGCGACGTGCGATGTCGAGCGCCCATATCCCTGCATTTCGGCTGAGCTGCGCTTCGACCGTCCTAATCAAGCAGGGCGAGCGTGCGCCGGCAGTTCTCGGCGACATACGGCAGCAGGTGCTCGCGCAGCTCCGCCGCACCCTTGATCTTCGCGGCCTCCGCCTCGTCGAAGGCGCCCTCCATGCACGTCGGCACGCTCTCAGCCAGCTCCGCCATGATCTTCAGGCAGGTCTCATCTGAGAGCCCTAGATCTCCGACGCGCGTCATAGCAGCGTAACGCGCGAGGGCCCCGCGCCCCACACGCCCGAATCGGTTCTCGCCGCCGATCGACATGGCCAGCCGCCCCCGCCGACGCAACTGGTCGTAGGCCAGCCCCGACGCCGCGTCGTACAGCGGCGCCAGCAGCGCGTCCCCTTGGACTCCGATAAGCAGCGAATAGTTTTTTGCATGCGCATCGGGTGCACCGATCAGGCAGTTGAAAAACAGCATCCGTGTAAACTGGAGCATGTTATATTCAGCATTCGCTCCGGTTTTCGACAGGAGCGAGATCACGTCTGCTACGGCGGGCCCGCCGTCAGATGTGTACTTTTCCGAGGGCATGCATCCAAGCGCCTGGCAGAAGTCCTCCTGATGGAGGCGCCGAACGCTCCCGTCATCGAGGACGATACGGTCGTAGCGCTTGACGATCAACGCCGCCTCGCTTTCGAATAGCGCATAGTCGACATGGGCGGCGGGAACACCGGAGCGCTCGGCGGTCCGCATGCAGATGTACTCGTTGAGCGCCTGCAGCTTGAAGCCGATGACGCCGTTTTTGAAGATGTGCGTCGTCGGCACCGCACCCTCTGCCGAGCACCAGCGTCCCTCATGCCAAGCGAGCGCGAATTTTCCCTGATTGCCGCCAAGCGACCAGCTCTCGTTGCGTCCGACCCATGTCGGCTCATCGCTATCACGGATGGCTTTCAATCGCAGCGCAATCTCATGGTCGGAAAGCGGCAGATAGGCTCCGGTGCGCGATAGCGTTGCCTCGACCTCGGTTTCCGGGCACAGCTGCACGGCGCCCGGGCAATCGCGTCCGATGTGCGCCAGCAGCGCGATGGGGTTGTTCGGCCGGACTTCGAACTCGTCTGCCAAGGCCCTGCGCTGGCTTTCGCTGTCGGGAAGCAGCCCGAACAGATAGGGTCGGATATATGCCTGCCCGAACGTTCGGTTCGATACCGGCATGGATATCGACAACGGCGTCCCCGCATAGGTGTCGTCATAGCGGAAATTGCACCTGCCGTGCTCGTCTAGCCACGCGGTGCCGGCAACAGCTCCGCAAATTATGACCTTAAGTGAGGAGACAGCCATGATTTCACGCATTCTTCGAGGCAGGGACCAGATTGGTTTGGGCAAATCGTTGATAAGCGTCCTGGTACGAGGAAGTGCCCGAAGCCGTATCGGAGGACGATTCCCGTGCCGCGCCAGAAACCGCCGGCTTTTCCCGGTAGGCTGCGCTGTCGACCTCGTTTGCCGTCACTTCGAGCTTGAGGCCGACGGCGTTCAGGATGGCGAGCAGCCGGTCAAGACGTATGCCGGGCGCATCGCCCAGCTCCAAGGATGTGAGCGACCGTTCCGAAACGCCCGCTCGGGCTGCCAGCTCTTTTCGAGAGAGGCCCAGCTCCTCGCGTCTCGAACGAACATAGATGCCCGCTTGTCGGGGTATGGCGATAGGCGCCGCGGAGCTCGTTTCCCAAAAAGTCGCGTTCATTCGGCTCCAATCATGCAATAGTCTGCATGATATCGTACATGCAAACTATTGCATAATCAATGGGGTGCAAACTTTTGCATATTCAAGATTCCGCGCAGCTAGCGCACCAGTTGCGCGCGGGCGACGGCGGCCTGGCCGTAGGCGATGCAGCCGTCGTTCACGGGGAGCTCCCGGGGGAGAAGCACGGTCATACCCGCTTGCTCCAGCGCGCCCTTTACCTGCTCGAGCAGCAGGCGGTTCATGAAGCACCCGCCCGAAAGCGCCGCGATGTTAATCTTCCGGCGGCGCGCAATGGCGAGGGCGCGCTCGACCACGGTGCGGGCAGTCCCGACGTGCGCGCGCCAGGCGAGCTCGCCTGGATCCGCATCCGCGGCGACGCCGTCGAGCAGCGTGCGAAGCAGGTCGGCGAGGTCGATGACGCCTCCGCTTTCCTGCTCGGCGCCCGAGGAGTTCGCGCGGGACGCGGGGCCCGTCGGTGCCTGAGCCTGCCGGTCCGCTCTGCGCGCGCCGAGCCAGCGGGCTGCGGCCGCTTCGAGCTCGATGGCGGGCTCGCCCTCGTAGGTCGCGCGCTCGCAGACGCCCAGCAAGGCGGCGACCGCATCGAGAAAGCGCCCCATGCTCGAGGTGAGCGGACTGTTGATGCCGCGTTCCGCCATCTGCCGGGTAAGCGTGCGCTCCTGCTCGGTCATGCCCGCGAGGAGCCGTTGGGCGCCGGGATGGTCGAGCAGGTCGTACTCGAGCAGCAGCGAGAGCGCGTTGCGCCGTGCGTCGCGCACGCTCGCGGCGCCGCCGGGCAGACGCCACGTGCGCAGATGCGCCGCGCGCTCGTAGCGCGCGAGCGTGGCGACGAGGATCTCCCCGCCCCAGACGTTCCCGTCATCGCCCGCACCCGTGCCGTCGAGCGCGATGCCCACCACGGGCACGTCGGGAGCGACCTCCCCGCGCGCGGCCGCCTCGGCGATGACGCTCGCGATATGGGCGTGGTGGTGCTGCACCTCGACCAGGGGGAGGCCCTTCGCAGCGGCCTCGGCGCGCGCCCATTGACTTGAAAGATAGCCGGGATGCCGGTCGCAGGCGATCGCCGCGGGCTCGATGCCGAAGAGGCCCTCCATGCGCCGGCGCGTCTCCTGCCAGGCATCGAAGGTCTCGGCGTTCTCCAAGTCGCCGATATGCTGCGAGACGAAGCACTCCGCCGCACCGTTTTCGCCCTCGCGCACGAGCGCAAGGGTCGCCTTCTGCTCGGGGCCGCAGGCGAGGATGGCGGGAACCCCTGTGGCGGCGCCCCTGCCGGCGTTCGGCCAAGCCGGAGCCGGCAGCGCGATCGGGCGCGGCGCATATCCGCGTGCCCGCCGCACCACCAGCGTACAGCCATCGACCACGCGGACGACCGAGTCATCGAAGCGCGAGAGGATCGCGCGGTCGTTGCCCAAGAGGGCATCGGCGATACCGTTCTCGACCAGATGCCGCCATGCAAGGGCGTCGTCGCACTCGATCGGCTCTTCCGATACGTTGCCGCTCGTCATCACGAGCGCGCGCACGCCGGCGGCGCGGCAATCGGCCATAAGCAGATGCTGGAGCGGGGTGTAGGGGAGCATGATACCGAGCTCGGGCAGGTCACCGGCTACGTTCGGCGCGATGGCGGTGCGCGAGGGGATGCCGGCCGTATCCGGTGCCCCGGCGGGCTGTGGTTTGCCGGCCGGTGCAGGCTCGTCCGTATCCGCACGTCGCTGTAGCAAGACGATGGGGCGAACGGTTCCCGCAAGCAGTTCGCGTTCGACATCGCCTACGTGGCAGAGCTGCTCGGCGTCCGAGAGATCGGCGACCATCACGGCGAGCGGTTTGTTCGAGCGGCGCTTGCGGTGGCGGAGCTCGGCGACCGCCTTCGCGTTGCCGGCGTCGCAGGCCAGGTGAAATCCGCCCAGCCCCTTTAGGGCGAGGATGCCGCCGCGTCCGATCAGCGCGGCCGCGCGGGCGATGATTGCATCCGACTCCGCGCGCGTGCGCCCGACGAGTATGCTTCCGTCGCTCTCGCCAACGCTTAAGACTCTGCCGTTAAGGGCGCCATGGTCCGCATCTGCCGGCATCGTGCGTTCGCGCCAGGTGAGGTGCGGCCCGCATGCGAAGCACGCGTCGGGTTGCGCATGGAAGCGCCGGTCGAGCGGGTCGTCGTACTCGGCGGCGCACTGCGGGCACATGGGGAAGGCGTCCATCGATGTGTTTCGCCGGTCATAGGGCAGCGCGCGGATGATCGTGTAGCGCGGCCCGCAGTTGGTGCAGTTGATGAAGGGGTAGCGATAGCGTCGGTCCGTAGGGTCGAAAAGCTCGCGTAGGCAGTCGGGGCAGGTGGCGATGTCGGGCGAGACGAGCGTCGTGCGCGCGCCGCTATCGTCCGACGCGATGATGCAGAACTCCCGGAGGGATGCGTCGTGCCCATCGGAAAGGCCGTCACCCTGGTTGTGCGCGCAACCGGTTTCGTCAAGCGCTTCAATTTCGATCTTGTCGATGCGGGCGGCTGCGGGCGCATGTTCGCGCAGCGATCTGACGAAGCGCTTGAGCGCATCGCGTTCGGCGTGGGCCTCGATGTGCACGCCGTCGGCAGCGTTCAGCACCCAGCCTGCGATGCCCGCCGCGACCGCCTCGTGGTAGACGAAGGGGCGAAACCCCACGCCCTGCACGATCCCCGTGATATGTATGCGCACGTGTTCCATGTGAAGCATCGTATCAAATGACAGCGCAGCACCGTGTCATGGGGCGGGCACGCTGCTTTGAAGATGGTGCAAATAGCTAGTAGTCAGTCTTCCGGGCCCCATCGCGAGACTTTTTATCCGCTTGATAGGGTCCGGAAGGGGAAATCAGGCGAGGATATAGCGGTACGTGTCGCCGTCCGGGACATAGCTGATCGGCGGCAGGGCGCCGCCCACATCGGTCGCGCCATCGGGGTCGAGCGACGCGTCCGGCGCGAGCGCCCGGGGCAGCCATGCCGCCATGTATTCCATCCCCGGCTCCTCCAGGTTGAAGTGGCCGATCATGATAGCGCACTTGTTCTGCCCCAGCTGCGCGGCGTCGCGTACGTACTCGCAGGTGGTGAAATCGATGAACTCCATGCAGACGAGGGCGTCGATATCCTCGGCATCCGTGGTGTTGGCAAGCTCGGTGTCTGCCGGTCCGCCCATCACGTGCATGGGGATGCGCACGCGGCCTACAGATGCATTCGGATCGCCCACGATGCGGGTGCCCTCGAGTCCCAGGCGCTCAACCATCAGACGTGCGAGATCGAGCGCGCTCATCTCGGGGATCCGGAAATCCATGCATTTCGAGCGATCGCCCACGCGGTGGTCCAGCCAGCCAAGCTTCCAGGCAAGGCCGTAGAAGATGCCGTCGGCAAGCGACCCGTCCGCTTCAAGCGGCACGCCGGAGTGAATCCAGTCGTGGCAGCGCCATACGGCGCCGCCCCACTGGTCGAGCAGGTCGCGCTTGGCGATGAACGCGCGATTGTTCGCGACGGGCTCTTGATGGTCGCCGTGGTTCCAGAAGATCGCCTCGTGGCTGATGATGAGGTTCGTCCCGAGCTTCTGCGCGTGGCGAATCACGTCCGCCGTGGGCCAGATGCAGGTCACGATGCCGGTGCACACCTGATCGGTGTTGCCGTAGAGGACCTTGTCGCGCGTGGTCGCCTCTTCAATCGGTTTCCCGCTAAACGCGTCGATGCCGCCGCAGAAGTCCTTGACTGCCTGAATGATGTCTGAGCAAAGCATGAGATTCCAATCTATCGAGGGCCGCTAGGATTTATCCGAACGGGTGATGTTAGCTAATTATCTATATAATAAGAAGAAAAAAGTGAGAACAGGAGGGTGTTATGGTGTTCGAGCCGGGCAGTGTCTACCCCGTGAGCGCGTTGCAGAAGAACCAGCGCGAGGTTCGCGAAGCTGCCAAGAGCAAGCTCCTGCGCATCACCGAGAACGGCGCGTCTGCCTACGTCTTCTGCTCCGAAGAGGTCCTTCAGCAGACGATCGAGCGGGCTGTGAGCGAGGCGCTGTATGAGCGGGAGTGCCTCGAGGCGCTCGAGCGTGGCGAGCAAGATGTGTACGAGGGGCGGTTCGTGGAAGGCGTTGCCGCGCTCGAGCGGGCGGTTGCTGCACGTCGGGCGCAGGTTGCATAATGGCGCGTTTGCTGTTTTCTGACTCGTTTGTGGAGGATCTCTCGCGGGTTCAGTCGCAACGCGTCTACCGACGAATCGTCTCGCTTGTCTCATATCTGGGAGACATGCCGGAGATGGGCTCCCCGGATATCCCCGCCGCAGCTCGGAGACGTTACGGGAACGGGGCTCGCAAGCTGGTTGCAAGCCCCTTCGACGTGCTCTACGTCTATGACGCCGAACATGACGAGGTTCATGTCGACGGCCTGGTCCATCAGCGGGCGCTGTAGGAAAGGCGGCCCGTCCCGATCCCTCAGCGCTCCAGGCTCTCGCCGGTCGCGGCTGCCGTGAGCTCGCCGTGCTTCACCCCGCGCAGGCCGAGCAGCTTGTCCGCCAGCTCGTAGACGCGCGCGCCCTGCCCTTTAAGCGCCAGGATCTCCAGGCAGTTGTGGTGGTCCAGGTGCACGTGCATGGTCGAGACGATCTCGGTAGTGTAATCGTGCTGGATCTCGTCGAGCCGCCGGGTGAGGTCGCCGGTGTGATGGTCGTAGATCATGGTGAGCGAGCCGATCACCTCGGCATCGGGCCGGCGCTGCTCGTCTTTGACCAGCGAAGCGCGCACCAGATCGCGAATCGCCTCGGATCGGTTGGCGCCCCCGCGGGCGATCTGCCGGTCAAAGCGGGAGAGCATCTCGGCGGGCATGGCGATGGAGAACCGGACGATCCCGCCGGGGTTCGCCGCGCCGCCCATGGCTAGACCAGCCTCACGGTGCCGACGGAGTTGTGGTCGGCCTCGATCGCGTCCTCATAGCCCTCGAGCGCGTCGCGCGCCTCGTCGAGCGCGCGCATGGCAACCTCGAGCTTGGTGGAGATCCGCTCCATGTCGAAGGCGTCCGTCGCATGGTAGAGGTCATGGCTCCAGCCGCGCGCGAGCGCGATCGCGTCGTCGATGTGCTTCACGCTCATGGCAAGCTGGCTCGTGTTCATTCCTACGTCGTGCATGTCGATCTCCTTATCGCGTCGAGAGCGTCCCTGCCGTCATTCCCCAACGGCGTGGCTGCCGGGGAATGACGGCGCTTGTTTCGGGCGCGCCGCTGCATCTCATATGACGAGCGGACGCCCGGCAAGCCGCACGGCCGACCGGGCGCCCGTTCAGTCCGGGCCCTGCGGCACCGGACGGCTTAGCTTTGCGCGCTCTATTCTACAGGTACTTCTCAAGCTCGGCGACCAGGCGCGCCTTGGGCATGGCGCCCACCAGGCGGCCGGATTCCTGCCCGCCCTTCAGAATGACAAGGGTGGGGATTGACATGACGCCGAACTTCATGGCGATGTCCTGGTTCTCGTCCACATTGCACTTGGCGACCTTCATGCGGTCGGCCATCTCGTCGGCGAGCTCGTCGACAATCGGCGAGAGCGTGCGGCAGGGCCCGCACCAGGGGGCCCAGAAATCGATGAGGACGGGGAGCGTTTCGGAAGAGAGGGAGGCGAAGTTCGCAGCGGTGACCTCGGTGATTGCCATGTTGTTCCTCCTTGCTGGCGCCCGGGTGGGGCGTGCGATGCGATACGGTTAGCCTTATACCCATTTGGGGGCGAAAGCTTGCGCGCTATCGGCGGACGGCAGCGGTTTGGCGGCCGGGCTGCCCAAATCACCGTCTTTCGGGTTGGTGATGCATCGGGCGCCCGGAGCGTCGGCTGCCTTGCCGGAGCGTACAATGCAGAAGGATACCCGCGCCTGCGTCGCCGTGCCCGAAGTTTTCGGCGAGCGCGTCTGCGACCGGTGCGCGATCGACGTCCGTCTGGCGTAGGGAGGGAAGGTCGCGGTGGCGGTTTCATCACGTGACAGGAAGGCGGCCCTGCTCGCCGCCGAGCGTTGGGAGCTCGATGCGCTTCGCGCCCGCGGCGTGCGCATGGCGGGAAACGCCTTCTCCTCCATCGTGCTCGTCAAGGGCTCGTTGAACGAGGCGGAGCTTTCGGGCGCGCCCCTGCTCTCCGGGGCCGATGGCACCGCGCTGCGCGCTGCCCTGCTGCGCCTGGGGTATCCTCCCGAGGATTTCTGCGCACTCGCCGCGGTGGGCGGACCCGCCGCTCCCGCCGACATGCCGGACGGGGCGACCCCCGTCGTCGCGGCCCCCGCCGCCGATGCGGGCGCGCCGCTGCCGCCCGAGCTCTTCCGCGAGGCGCTCGAGGCGCTCGACCCCGAGTGCGTGGTGCTGTTGGACGAGGCCGCGGCAGATGTCATGCGCGAGGCGTATGCGGACGCGCTCTCGGCGATCGAGCAGTTCGAGGTCGCGATGCTCATGCCGGGTCTCGTGGCCAACGTGCTGGGGCGCCGCGTGCTGGCGCTCGGCGGGTTCGAGGCGGCGCTCTCGGACCCGGCTGCCAAGCAGCGCGCCTGGGCCTACCTCAAGCAGGTTCCCCCCGCGGGCGCGCCGTACTAGGGAAGGTGCGCGCCGTACTAAGAAGGGGCGCGTTGCACCAGGGAGGGGTCGCCGCAATGAAAAAGGCTCCCCGAAGGGAGCCTTCCGCATGGTGATGCGTGCGCCGTTACGGCAGGACTTGCTAAAACCTAGTCCTCGGCGATCTCGGTGATCGCGCCGGCGGGGCAGTTCTCCTGGCAAACGCCGCAGGCGATGCAGGAATCCTCGTCGACCACGGTAGCAACGTCCTGGAGCTCGAGAACGCCCTGGGGGCAGTCGTCGATGCAAACGCCGCAGGCGATGCACTCATCAGCATCAATAACCGGATGTGCCATAGTAATCCTCCTCTAGTCACGTCCGACGCCTTCGGCGATTGCGCGCCGGAACTTGTGGCTTCAATATACCCCGAGATGTCGTTATTGCAACCCTTGTAGGAGGATTCTTTCGACCGTTCACCGAGTTAGATATAGGTAACAATAGGGCGCGGCGGATGCGGAGGGAGCGCCCTGGGGGTCCTTGCGCGCCTCCGGAGGCCCCTCTAACGACCGGCGCAAAAAATCTTATATGTGTTGACTTAGATTTTGTGCATCGCGAGGTATAGATTGCCCCAAAAGGGGATAAGATAGTCAGCGAACGAACAATCGTGCCGCGGTTTCCCGCCGCGGCGAGGCCGCACGGGCACGCGTCCGCCGGCAAAAGGAGGGACATCCTATGAGCAAGATTCTCGGTATCGACCTGGGTACCACCAACTCCGCGATGGCGGTCTTCGAGGGCGGCAACCCTACGATCATCGTCAACGCCGAGGGCGACCGCACCACCCCGTCCGTCGTGGGCTTCCGTGCCGACGGCGACCGCGTGGTGGGCAAGGCCGCCAAGAACCAGGCTGTCACGAACCCCAAGAACACCGTGTTCTCCATCAAGCGTTTCATGGGCCGCAAGTACTCCGAGGTTTCCTCCGAGATCAAGACCGTCCCGTACGCGGTCAAGGAGGGCCAGGGCGGCCGCGCCGTCGCAGAGATCGACGGCAAGGACTACACGCCCGAGCAGATCAGCGCCATGATCCTGCAGAAGATGAAGACCGACGCCGAGAAGTATCTCGGCGAAACCGTCACCGACGCCGTCATCACCGTTCCGGCCTACTTCAACGACGCCCAGCGTCAGGCCACCAAGGATGCCGGCAAGATCGCCGGTCTGAACGTCAAGCGCATCGTCAACGAGCCGACCGCCGCGGCGCTCGCCTACGGTCTCGACAAGCAGGGCACCGACCAGCGCATCCTCGTCTTCGACCTGGGTGGCGGCACGTTCGACGTCTCCATCCTCGATCTGGCCGACGGCGTGTTCGAGGTCCTGTCCACCTCCGGTGACAACCACCTGGGCGGCGACGACTGGGATCAGCGCGTCATCGACTGGCTGGCCGACAAGTTCCAGTCCGACAACGGCATCGACCTGCGTCAGGACCCCATGGCCCTGCAGCGCCTGAAGGAGGCTGCCGAGAACGCCAAGAAGGAGCTCTCCGCCGCTCAGCAGGCCACCATCAACCTGCCGTTCATCACCGCTGACGCCACCGGCCCCAAGCACCTTGACTACACGCTGACCCGCGCCGAGTTCGAGCGCATCACGCACGACCTGCTCGAGCGCTGCAAGCAGCCGGTCACCAACGCCCTACGCGACGCCAACCTGCGCCTGTCCGACCTGACCGAGGTCATCCTCGTCGGCGGCTCCACCCGTATGCCCGCCGTCCAGGAGCTCGTCAAGAACATGACCGGCAAGCAGCCCAACATGTC
>CASFIQ010000101.1 GCA_949294785.1 uncultured Collinsella sp. | reverse complement strand
GGCCGAGACGGCGCTCCGCCACGTGGCGAGCATCTACGCCTACGACCACGCCGAGGACTCGAGCGACTCCATGGACTCCATCACGCTGCGCTCCAACATCGAGGAGGTCTCCACGGCGCTCAAGTACGAGCTCACGCAGCGCCTGTCGCCGGCGGGCGTGGCCGTGGACGACGCGCGGCTCACGCATCTCGCCTACGCGCCCGAGATCGCCCAGGCGATGCTCCGCCGGCAGCAGGCCGAAGCCGTGATCGCCGCCCGCAAGAAGATCGTCGAGGGCGCCGTCACCATGGTGGAGATGGCCGTCGACGAGCTGGGCAACCACGGCAAGATCGAGCTCGATGACGAGCGCAAGGCGCAGATGGCCTCGAACCTGATGGTCGTCCTCTGCGGCGAGTCCGAGGCGAAGCCCATCGTCAACGCCGGCTCGCTCTACTAGTCACCCGGCGCCGGCGGGCATCTCCCACGCGCGCGTCCTCGCCGCTTCGCGGCTGCGGATTGCGCGCTTAGGGAGAAGCCCGTCGGCTATCGAGCGCCTCATAGGGGCTCGCACATCAGATTCATGTTAGGCGGCGCGTTATGGCTCGCAAGCAGTATCCCCTTCGCATAGACCCCATCATTTGGGAGGCCGTTCAGCGCTGGGCGGACGACGAGATGCGCAGCGCCAACGGCCAGGTGGAGTGGATCTTGCGCGACGCCCTCAAGCGCGCCGGCCGCCTCCCCAAAAAGCGCGACACCGACGAAGGGGCGGAAGGCCGCCCGTCATAACGACAATCGACGCCTTCGCTTCACACCCCTGTCCACGCTCTTCCCCTCCATAATCCCCCAATCGCATATCCTCCGGAGGAACCATGTCCATCCCCCATCGCGTCCCGATTCTCGAGGTCGCCCATTACGAGAAGCGCTATGGCAAGAAGGTCGCCGTGCGTGATCTGTCGCTTACCGTCGAGGCAGGCGACATCTACGGCTTCATCGGTCACAACGGTGCCGGCAAGACGACGCTCATCCGCTCCATCGCCGGCGTCCAGCCCGTCGATGCGGGCACGATTCGCATCTGCGGCATCGATGTGGCGGCCGATCCCGTCGCGGCAAAGCGCCTGATCGCCTACGTGCCCGACAACCCCGATATCTACGATTTCATGACGGGTATCCAGTACCTCACCTACATCGCCGACATCTTCGAGGTGCCCGCGGAAGCGCGCACGACGCGCATCGCCGAGCTCGCCGAGCGCCTGGAGATCGCCCCGGACCTGGGCAACCAGATCAGTGGCTACTCACACGGCATGCGCCAGAAGCTCGTGCTCATCGGCGCGCTGATCCACGCACCTAAGCTGCTCCTCCTCGACGAGCCCTTCGTGGGTCTCGACCCGCTGGCCTCCCACGAGCTCAAGGCCATCCTGCACGAGCTTGCCGCCTCCGGCGGGGCGGTCTTCTTCTCCTCCCATGTCCTCGAGGTGGTCGAGAAGCTCTGCAACAAGGTCGCCATCATCCGCAAGGGCGAACTCGTGACCTCCGGCACCACCGACGAGGTGCGCGGCGATGACTCGCTTGAGGACGTGTTCCTCGAGCTCACCGACGCGGACCGGGCAGAACCCTCCGCGTCGAGCCTTCTCGGTTAGGGGACGAACCCATGCGCACCTTTCTCATCCTCATACGCGTCCAGCTTCTGGCGCTGCTCCACAGCCTCACCCCGCGCACGCGCACGGGACGCAGCGGTGGCTGCCTGATCATCGGAAGCTACGTGCTGCTATGCCTTCTCGGCGTGTTCTACCTCGCCCTCACCGGCATCTCGCTCATCTCCTTCGGACTCGCTGACGCCATCCCCGCCTTCGCGGTCGTCATGGG
>CASFIQ010000100.1 GCA_949294785.1 uncultured Collinsella sp. | reverse complement strand
AGCTCGTAGGCACGCGCGAGCAGGTGCTCCTGCGAGTTGAAGGGCTCCTCGCCCTCGGCGCGCTCGACCTCCTCCCACATGCCGCGGCTCGAGAGCTCGCGCGCCTTCACGTTGTCCTTAAGCTGGGCCTGCATGTACTCCTGCACCAGCTGTCGGCAGCGCGGGTCGAGCACGGGGTAGGCGATCTCCACGCGGTGCTCGGTGTTGCGGGTCATCATGTCGGCGCTGGAGAGGTAGACGATGTCGGTGTCCACGCCGAAGGAGTAGACGCGCGCGTGCTCCAGGAAGCGCCCGACGATCGAGCGGATGTGCACGTTCTCGGTCTTGTCGGGAACCCCGGGCAGCAGGCAGCTGATGCCGCGGATGATCATCTGCACGTTGACGCCCGCCTGGCTGGCCTCGGCGATCTTGTCGATCACCTCGCGGTCGGTGAGCGAGTTCATTTTGAAGAAGACGCGGGCGGGAAGCCCGGCGTGCGCCCGCTCGATCTCGCGGTTGAGCCCGTTCATGATCAGCGGCTTGAGCCCCGCGGGGGCGACCCCGAGGTAGCGGTAGGCGCCGCCGAGGTTCCCGAGCGCGAGGTTGCGGAAGAAGGCGTTCGCGTCCTCGCCGATCCCGGGGTGCGCGGTCATGAGCATGAAGTCGGAATAGAGCTTGGCCGTCTTCTCGTTGAAGTTACCGGTGCCCAGAAGCGTGATACGGGTCAGGGCCATGCCCTCGCGGTAGGTGATCTGGCAGATTTTGGAGTGGACCTTGAAGCCCTCCGAGCCGTAGATGACGGTGCAGCCCGCCTCCTCGAGGCGCTCGGCCCACTCGATGTTGTTCTGCTCGTCGAAGCGGGCGCGCAGCTCCATGAGGACGGTCACCTCCTTGCCGTTCTCGGCGGCGTCGATGAGCGACTCGCACAGGCGCGACTGCTTGGCGACGCGGTAGAGGGTGATCTTCATCGAGATGCAGGAGTCGTCGAAGGCCGCCTGGTGAACGAGGTCGAGCAGCGGGTTCATGGACTCGTACGGGTAGAAGAGCAGCTTGTCGCCCTCGATGACCTGCTCCTTCATGGGGCGGGCGCCGTCGATCATGGGGCTCGCCTGCGGGCGGAAGGGCGGGAAGACCAGTTCCTTGCGGGACGCCTCGGGCAGGTGGCTCTCGATACCGTAGACGTAATCCAGGTCGAGCGGCATGTCGTAGGTGAGAACGGCGCGGGTGGTGAGACCGAGCGCCTTGCGGATGCTCTTGAGCGTCTGGGGCTCGAGCTCGCCCTCGACCTGAAGGGCGACCGGCTGCAGGCGCAGGCGCTTCTTCAAGATCTTCTTCATGTGCTGCCGGTAGTCCTCGTCCTCTTCGACGCCCTCGCCGTCCGGGTCGATGTCGGCGTTGCGCGTCACGCGCACGACCGCGCGGTCCACCGGGGCGTAGGAGCCGAAGCAGCTTCCCAGGCAGCACATGATGACGTCCTCGAGCAGCATGTAGCGCAGGGAGCCGTCATCGGTGGGCAGCGTCACCGTGCGACCCATCGATGCGGGGACCTCGATGAGGCCCAGCAGGTTCTCCTCATCGGCGCTCTCGAGTGCGCACACGAGGTAGAGCGCCCCGTTGCGGAGGTTCGGGAAGGGGTGGCGCGGGTCGATCACGAGCGGCGAGATCACCGGCGAGACATAGGACTGGAAGTAGCGCTCCACGAAGGTGCGCTCCTCGCCGGTGAGCTCCTCGCCGGTGAGGCGGAAGACCCGGTGGCGCCCGAGCTCGCGCTCGATATGGTGGAAGACCCGCCCCTGGCGCTCGATGAGGCCGGGCAGCGTCTTGAAGACCGCCTCGATCTGCTCGGAGGGCGTCATGTTCGACTTGTTGTCGACCGGCTGGCGCTTGAGCGTCGCCAGGTCGGAGAGCCCGCCGATGCGCACCATGAAGAACTCGTCCAGGTTCGACTGGAAGATCGCGGCGAACTTCAGGCGCTCGAACAGGGGCACCGTCTCGTCATAGGCTTCGGAAAGCACGCGGTTGTCGAACATGAGCCAGCTGAGCTCGCGGTTCTGCGTGTAGGAGAAGTCGTAGCGCTCCTGGCGGGGGATCTCGACCACGACGCTCTTGCGCTTCTTCCTGTCGTCCTTCGATGCCTTGCCTGACTTGGGCGCCATGGGTGCTCCTCTTCACGTCTTCGCGCGATCGCGCGCCGGGCGCCGGGATGCGCGCATCCCGGATCGAATAGCTAACTCTTTCTATTCTGAGCGTTTCGGATGCGCCGGCAGATGAGAACGGGGAGATTTTTCACAAGCCTTACGTGCGGGACCGCCCGCTGCACGATGGCGCGCCCCGGCGGGCTCTGATAGGGTTGAAGCAGGGACGACGCCCGCAGGGGCGCATGACGGGACCGGGAGGCGCGTATGGCACAGGGTGTGCACGTGACGAGCGAGATCGGGAGACTCCGGCGCGTCTGCCTGCACCGGCCGGGCGAGGAGCTCCTGAACCTGCCGCCCGCCGAGCTCGGGCGCCTCCTGTTCGAGGACATCCCCCTGCTCGAGTCGGCGCGCGCCGAGCACGATGCCTTCGCCGGGGCCCTGCGCGACCGGGGTGTCGAGGTGGTCTATCTCGAGGACCTCGTCGCCGAGGTGTTCGATGCCGTGCCCGGGGCCCGCGCCGCGTTCCAGGAGCGCTACCTCGTCGAGGCCGGGATCGAGGGGACACTCGTCGCCGATGCGGTCCGCGAGCGCCTGGACGCGATCGCAGACAACCGCGCCTTCGTGCTGAAGACCATGGCGGGCATACGCAAGGACGAGGTCTCGATCGCCCACGCGAGCGCCTCCACGCTGGACGCGCTCGTGCGCACCGATTCGGACAGCGTGCTCATCGTCGACCCCATGCCCAACCTCTACTTCACGCGCGACCCCATGGCCGTCATCGGCGAGGGCGTCGCGTGCATGTGCATGTTCTCCGCCACCCGCAACCGCGAGACCATCTATGGGGACTACGTGCTCTCCTACCATCCGCGCTATCGCAGCGCTCCGCGCTATTACCGGCGCGACGCGTCGTTTCACATCGAGGGCGGCGACGTGCTCGTGCTCGATGCGCGCACCGTGGCCGTGGGCGTCTCGCAGCGCACGCAGGCGGCGGCGATCGACGTGCTCGCGCAGCACCTCTTCTGGAGGGAGCCCTCGCCGATCGAGCGGGTCCTGGCGTTCGTCATCCCGGCGCGCCGCGCCTTCATGCACCTGGACACCGTCTTCACGCAGGTGGACGCGGACGCCTTCACCGTCTACCCGGCGGTCATGAGGACGCTCGAGGTCTTCGAGCTCACGCGTGGCGCCTCCCCAAGCGAGGTGCGCATCCGCCGCATCGAGGACACGCTCGAGCACGTGCTCGCCCGCGCCTGCGGGCTCGATGCGGTGCGCCTCATACCCTGCGGCGGGGGAGACGCGATCGCCGCGGCGCGCGAGCAGTGGAGCGACGGGTCCAACACGCTCGCGATCGCCCCGGGAGAGCTCGTCGTCTACCAGCGAAACGCCCTCACCAACGAGGCGCTCGCGAAGGCGGGGATGGAGCTTACCGTCATACCCTCGGCGGAGCTCTCGCGCGGGCGCGGCGGCCCGCGCTGCATGTCGATGCCGCTCGTGCGCGACGACCTATAAGTTGCATGAACATTCGTATTACATGAGACTTTTCTGCATGCAATAGCTTGAACATGCGTCATACTGTAAATCCTATCGCGCAGATGCCGGCTGCGCGCGCCCGGTTCGACCGTTCCGGGCGCGACCGCGGCCGCGAGGGAAAGGACGGATATGGGCGTGAACCTCTCTGGCAGGAGCTTCCTCAAGCTCCTCGATTTCTCGACCGCCGAGATCGAGTACCTGCTTCAGCTCTCCCGCAACTTCAAGGACCTGAAGCGTACGGGGACGCCGCACCGCTACCTCGAGGGCAAGAACATCGTCCTGCTCTTCCAGAAGACCTCCACGCGCACGCGCTGCGCCTTCGAGGTCGCCGGTCATGACCTGGGCATGGGCGTCACCTATCTGGACCCCTCCGGCTCGCAGATGGGCCACAAGGAGTCCATCGCCGACACCGCGCGCGTGCTGGGCCGCATGTTCGACGGCATCGAGTTCCGCGGTTTCGCGCAAGATGACGTGGAGGAGCTCGCCGCGAAGAGCGGCGTGCCGGTGTGGAACGGCCTCACCGACCTGTGGCACCCCACCCAGATGCTCGCCGACGTGCTCACCATCCAGGAGCATTTCAACTACGACATCCGCGGCAAGAGGGTCGTCTTCATGGGCGACGCCAAGAACAACGTCGCGCGCTCGCTCATGGTGGCCTGCGCGAAGCTCGGCATGGACTTCGTCGCCTGCGGTCCCGCGGAGTGCATGCCCGCCGCCGATGTGGTCGAGGCGTCGCGCGCCATCGCCGGGAAGACCGGTAGCACCATCGCGCTCGAGACCGACCCCGTCGCCGCCTGCACCGGGGCGCACGTGATCTACACCGACGTGTGGGTGTCGCTCGGCGAGCCCGCCGAGATCTGGGGCGAGCGCATCCGCGAGCTCGCGCCCTACCGGGTGACCGCCGAGCTCATGGACCTCGCCGACCCCGACGGCATCTTCCTGCACTGCCTGCCGGCGTTCCACGACACCCTGACCACCACGGGCGCCAAGATCGCCGATCAGTTCGGCATCACCGAGATGGAGGTCACCGACGAGGTCTTCGAGGGCCCGCGCTCCAAGGTGTTCGACGAGGCCGAGAACCGCATGCACACGATCAAGGCCGTGATGTACGCGACGCTCAAATAGGGGCTGCGAAAACGCTTCCGCGTTCGTCCGCGGGTTTCATGGCGCGTCCGGCCGAAGCTTCTCGGTGGGGCGCGCTTCGCTATACTCGTGGGGATGAAAACGCAACGGTGGGCGCCATGGCGGCGCCCCGAGGAGAGGAGCCGGGAGCGCATGCGCCAGGGATTCGATAACGACAAGTACATCGAGCTGCAGGCCGCGCGGATTCGCGAGCGCATCGCGCAGTTCGGCGGCAAGCTCTACCTGGAGTTCGGCGGCAAGCTCTTCGACGACTACCATGCGAGCCGCGTGCTGCCCGGCTTCGAGCCCGACTCGAAGTTCCGCATGCTGAAGAGCCTCTCCGAGGACGTCGAGGTCATCATCGCCATCAACGCCAACGATATCGAGAAGAACAAGGCCCGCGGAGACCTGGGCATCACCTACGACGAGGACGTGCTGCGCCTGGCGGACATCTATCGCAGCAACGGCCTGACCGTCGCCGCCGTGGTGCTCACCCAGTATGCGGGGCAGCCCGCCGCGGACGCCTTCCGCCGCCGCCTCAAGATGCTCGGCATCTCGTGCAAGCTGCATTACCCCATCGAGGGCTACCCGCACGACATCGACCTGATCGTCTCCGAGGACGGCTACGGCCGCAACGAGTACGTCGAGACGTCGCGCCCGCTCGTGGTGGTGACCGCCCCCGGCCCCGGCTCGGGCAAGCTCGCCACCTGCCTCTCCCAGGTCTACCACGAGCATCGCCGCGGTATCGCGGCCGGCTACGCCAAGTTCGAGACCTTCCCCGTGTGGAACCTGCCGCTCAACCACCCCGTGAACATCGCCTACGAGGCGGCGACGGTCGATCTGGACGATTCGAACATCATCGACTCCTTCCATCTGGACGCCTACGGCGAGACGACGGTGAATTACAACCGCGATGTCGAGGCGTTCCCCGTGGTCCGCGCGCTCATGGAGAAGATCTTGGGCCAGAGCCCGTACCAGAGCCCCACGGACATGGGCGTCAACATGGTGGGCTTCGCGATCATCGATGACGAGGCGTGCCGCGAGGCGGCCAAGATGGAGATCGTCCGGCGCTACTTCACCGCCGCCGTCGCCGTCAAGCGCACCGGCACCGGCCAGGACCAGGTGGACAAGCTCAAGCTCATCATGAACAAGGCGGGTGTCGCGAAGGACTACTCGCCCGCCCGCTCGGCGGCGCTGCTCAAGGAGGAGACCACCGGCGCTCCCGTGGGCGCGATGGTGCTGCCGGACGGCGAGGTCGTGACCGGCAAGACTTCGGACCGCCTGGGCGCCGCGAGCTCGCTCATCATGAACGCGCTCAAGAAGGTTACCGGTGTGGACATGGAGCTCGAGGTCATCGCGGACGAGGCGATCGAGCCCATCAGCCGCCTCAAGACCCAGCAGCTGGGGAGCCGCAACCCGCGCCTGCACCCGGATGAGACGCTCATCGCACTCTCGATCACCTCGGCGACGAGCGACGTCGCCGCGCGCGTGCTGGCGGGACTCCCGAAGCTGCGCGGCTGCGACGCCTTCTTCTCGGTTATCATCTCCGCCACGGACGAGGCGCTTCTGAAGCGCCTCGGCATCAACGTGTGCTGCGAGCCCAAGTTCGAGCGTTCGAGCTACTACCATAAGTAGGCTCGGGGGCACGCAGGCTTGAGGGGCCCGGGGCCGGCAGGGTCCCGGTGCCGCTATCTTGCGATACCGAAGCCGCCGGCGTTCAGGACGTCGCGCGGCAGCTCGCGGCGCGACCACATGCGGGCGAGAAGCTCGATGCCCTCCCGGTCGAACTCGCGCGCCCGCTCGTCCTCGCGCAGGACCGGCACGACGGCGTCCGCGTCGGCGGCATCGACCCCCGTGCACCCGCAGCCCGACGAGACGTTCTCGCGAGCGATCTCGATGAGCGCGCCGGCGAGCTCGAAGGCGGGGACCCCGTAGACGAGCGCGTGCCAGCCCTGCTCCTCCAGGTGGATGCGGGCGAGGACGGCGTCCATCTCGTCCACCTGGCAAAAGCCGTCGGGAAGCCACCGCGCGAGGCGCCGCGCGAGCTTCTCCTCCAGGCACTTGTCGTAGAACAGCGCACCGGTGAAGCTCGTGCACGCGGCGGCGAGGCGCGGCGGCAGGGAGTCCATCTCGCGCAGCTCGACGAACCCCTTGAGACGGACGTTGGGGAAGACCATCGAAAGCAGGTGCATGAGCTCCGAGGGGGCGAGCGGGCGCTCGGACATGATGTCGCGCGCGAAGCGGTCCCCGGTGGGGACCGTGTTCCCCTGCGCGTCGGTGAACAGTATCGGCTTCACGCCCGAGACCCAGACGATGTACTCCTCGAACGTGAGGCCCTCGAGCGCGCCGGGCACGATGCCGCAGCGCTCCGTGTCGACATGGTGCCAGATGCGCGAGCGGGCCATGCCGCGCGAGGGCCTGCCGCGCAGCACCGGCGCGTTGTCGAAGAGGAAGGCGAGCATCGGCCCCAAGATCGTGGCCATGCGGTAGATGCGGCCGGCGTCCGCCTCGCCCTCGTAATCGAGCGACACCTGGGTCGAGGCGGTGCAGCGCATCATGTCGCGCGCGCAGCGCCCCCGACGGGCGAGGTAGCGGTCCATGTCGGCGTAGCGGAGCTTGGGGATGAGGTCGAGCTCCTCGGGGGATGAGACGCGCGGGTTGTAGCCGCAGGCGACGAGCTCCGCGTCGAGGCGAAGGACCGCCAGGGCGTCGGCGACCTCGGCATCGAATCGCTGGGTTGCCTGGTAGAGCGCGCGCACCGTATGCGCGGGCCCCACCGCTACCTCGATCTGCGCCGCGGGCTCGAGCGACACCGCGACCTCCACGGGCTCGGAGTCGGTCTCGCAGGTGAAGGAGAGTCCGAGCAGGTGCCCGTCGATATGGTGGGGGCGCGCGCCGCGGATGCGCGCCGCGAGCGTCCGCACGAGCGCGCCCACGCCGCGCTCGCCGGCGAAGGGCACGGTGGCG
>CASFIQ010000099.1 GCA_949294785.1 uncultured Collinsella sp. | reverse complement strand
TCCACGTCCACGCCGAGCACGCGGGCGAGGTTCTCGCGCATCTGGTCGCGGTACGGGCTGATCTTGGGCTCCTGGCAGGCGATGGTGCAGTCCGCGTCCACAAACGTGTAGCCGCGCTCGCGCGCATAGGCCATCACCCCGGCGAGCAGCTTGAGCGAATCCGCCCCCTCATAGGCCGGATCGGTGTCGGGAAAGAGCTTGCCGATGTCGCCGCCGCGGCACGCCCCCAAAATCGCGTCGGCGAGCGCGTGGGCGAGCACGTCGGCGTCCGAGTGGCCCAGAAGGCCCTTGGTGTGCGGGATGTCCACGCCACCGATGATGCAACGGCGCCCCTCCACCAAACGGTGCACGTCATAGCCATGTCCGATGCGCAGCATACACGCCGTCCCTTCCTCGTCCTCTTCGCCCGGCGCGGGCGGTCATCAACCATCTCCCATGCTACCCGATTGGGAAGAGCGGCAACAAAAACTGGTCGCGACATAAGTGGCCGCAACAAAAACGGGCCGCAACCCGAAGGCTGCGGCCCATGGCACCTGCTACGCGCTCACGGCGAAAACCCGTGCGATCAGGGCGTCGGCACGGGCGAGGCCCTGCGGGGTGGCGCGATACGCGTTCGCCAGCTGGGCGCCTTGTGCGCTGTAGCACGCGATCGACTCGATATCGCCCTCAGCGCGAAGGCGCTTCACGGCGCGGTCGATGGAACACACGTGCACCCCCAGCTTCTGAGCGAGGTCGCCCTTGGTGAGCTTCGCCTCTCCACCCGCGCGGGTGGCCATCGCGATGAGCACCAGCACGCGCTCGTGCACGAAGGCATGGCGCTCACCCATCTTGGCGGGCGCACCACTCGGCCCTCCCGGGGCCGCCGCCATCTGCGACAGCCCCCTCTCAGGCGCCTGTTTCACCATTGACGCCATGCGTTACCTCTTCCTTCTCGTCAGCTCAAGCCCGCCGGCGATGCATGCGAGTGCAAGCACGCCCATGGCGCCCGCGATGAACATCACGTGGTCGCCGGTATCGCTCATGTGCTCACCCAACGGCGGCCCCTCGGGCTTGTTGGCGAGAGTGATCACCGCGATGCCGTCCTCACCATCGTTCACGATGCTCACGCGCTTGGCCGCGTCGGCGTCGAGCGTCGAGGGCAGGCCGACGGTACCGTCCTCGAACACGAGGAACGTGACGGGTGCGGCCATCTCATAGCCCTCGGGCGCCTGGGTCTCGGTGAGCACGTAGGCCGTACCCTCCGCGGAACCCGCGAGCTGCAGGCCAGTAAAGACCGCGCCGAACTCATCCGAGGTGAAGGTCTTCTCGGTGGTGCCGTCCGGGAACGTGCCCGTTGCCGGCTTGAGCGTGAACGTGGCGCCCTTAAGCGCGGTGCCCGTGAGGTCCGTCTTCACGAGGCTCACGCCCAGGTAGCGGTCCATCACCTCGATGGCGATGCCTTCCGCATTCAGCGTGTAGGCGCCGGACGCGTTGCCACCGGTCACCTCGACGGTGCCGTCGGGCGCGACCTCGATGGTGAGCGTATCG
>CASFIQ010000098.1 GCA_949294785.1 uncultured Collinsella sp. | reverse complement strand
GCGCCTGCTCGCGCGCGGCAGCCGCGTCGCGCTCCGCGGAGGCACGCGCCTCGGCGGCAGCCCGGTCGCGCACCAGGTCCTGCTGGGCGCCCGCAGATGCCTGGCGCGCCTCCAGGTCGGCGA
The DNA here is from genome assembly GCA_949294785.1 of uncultured Collinsella sp. Lineage (GTDB taxonomy): Bacteria > Actinomycetota > Coriobacteriia > Coriobacteriales > Coriobacteriaceae > Coprousia. The sequence continues at coordinate 8,003 of CASFIQ010000098.1, read as the reverse complement.
TCTTACGGTCACGCTCGGCGACCTCAACCTGAAGGGAGTTCTGGGCCTCCTGCCGCACGAGTGCCAGGTCCTGCTCCTTCTCGCGGGCCATGATGCGCTCGCGCTCCTGCAGCTCATTCGCGAACTCCTGGTCGCGGACCTGTTTGACGATATTGGCATAGCCCGTCTCGTCCACGGTGAACACCGTGCCGCATTTCGGGCATTTGATCTCGTTCATGTGCGCTCGCTCTCCTTCCGGCATCTCATTTACATCAAACAATACCCCATCTTGCCCGCACGCTAACCGCGCGCGTCGCGGATGCGCAGCGCCACGCGCACCTGATGCCAAGGGCTGCGCTCGGGAGCGACCTGCTGCACCACGGCCTCGTAGAGGTCTGCGTGGCCGTAGAAGAGCGCAAGCGACACGGCCGCGTTCTTGTCCGACGGGATGAACCCCAGCTTGACGCCGCGGAAGCGCAGGGCGACCGCCTCGGCGTCGTAGGGGTTGTCCGCCTCCGGCGAGAGCTCCAGCCGCATGCCCGGCTTGAGCTCGCCAAGTACCTCGGCCCCATCCCAGAACTGGAACCCCGCGATGTAGAAGGTATCGATAGTTCTCGAGGGCTCGTACATGGCCGCCTCCTAGCTGCCCGTCCCGCGAAAGCGGGGGCCTTTGACGTTGGCAACCATGGTGGCACGTCGTCCGGACACGAACTTTTCAGCAGGTCAAAGCAGGTGCAGGAAAAATCGGGGGCCAGTGGGGCCCCTATGGCGGCTCTATCCCCCGCATGCCAGTTCCCCTACCCCGCAGCATGGCCCCTCGCCCACGCCACGCGGACCACCTGCCGTTACGCCAGATACGCCAGCAGCTCCGGGAGCCGCGCCTCCGCATCGCGCCGGCCCACATCGTAGACGCGCTGCAGCTCCTCGGGGTTCTTCACGTTGGTGGGCAGCCGCACGGGCTCCGACGGCATGACCACGAAGACGCGACCCGCGCGCTCGGCCGCGAACAGGCGCTCGCGCAGGGCGTTGTACACCTCGTGGCGGTTCTGCAGCAGCTCTAGGAGCTTCGGGTAGCGCCGGAGGAGCACCCGTAGCACGGGCATCAGGCTGTTGGGCCCCTTCCTGTAGGCGGCGTCCTGCGTGAGAACCACCACGCAGCGCTCGTACCCCTGGTCGAGCATCCACTCGAAGGGGATGGAGTCGGCCGTCCCGCCATCCAGAAGCTTCCGTCCCTCCAGCTCCACCGGATGCGAGAGCCCCGGAATCGAGGCCGAGGCGCGGATCCACTCGATATCCTCCACCCCGCCCTCGCGAAGGTCGTGGTAGACGGCCTCGCCGGTCTCGATATCGTTGGCCACCACGGTGAAGCGCATGGGATTTGCCCGGAAGGTCTCGGTATCGAAGACGTCAAGCTTCCAGGGGACCTCGGTGTAGGCGAAGTCGTGGCTGAAGTAGTCGTCGCCGCGCAGGATGTTCTTGAAGCTCGCGTAGCGCGGGTCGTTCAGGTACTTCTTGTTGTAGCGGATCGTCCGCCCGATCTGGAGCGACTTGAAGTTGCAGCCGAAGGTGGCACCGGCGGAGACCCCGATCGTGTGGGTCGCCGTGATGCCGTGCTCCATCCACACGTCCAGCACGCCCGCGGTGTACATGCCACGAAAACCGCCGCCCTCCAGCACCACGCCGGTGGTGTGCTTGCACGCCTGGGGCAACTCGGTCATAGCTCACGCCTCGCATCCTCTGAAGGTCCGACCCCGGCACATGCCGCCCGGGTCCATGTAGGCGAAAGTATAGACCCGCGGCGCCGCACGGCGGGAAGAGGGCTCCAAGCCCCCGCCGGGAAATCACGATGCGCCGCGACGCCGGACCCTCCCCCAGCCGATATACTGATGCCATGCGAGCGCGTCAACCGATACCGTGGGAGGAACGCCATGGCGATCAGGATCGATACCGACCAGTGCATGGGTTGCGGCGTCTGCGTGCAACACTGCCCGAAGGGTATCCTGGCGATCGGTGACACGGTGAATGCCCGCGGCCAGCGCCATGTTGTCCTTACCGATCCGGATGCCTGCATCGAGTGCGGCCGCTGCGCCGCCATGTGCACCGCCGCCGCGCTGAGCCTGCCTGCGGGGGACGCCGCGCACCAGCTGATCGACGCCGTGAAGATCCCGCCGCACACCGGCTGCCCCCTGGGGCACCTCACCCGGGCGCTCGCCCGCGCCTTCACCAACCTGGGTGTGGAGGACCGCGTTGTGCTCTTCAAGATGCGCGCGGCTGACCTGAACATGCACGTGAACTCGCATGACTACGAGGACGATTCCTACTTCGCCGACGCGCTGGCCTACAAGCGCGAGCATCCCGAGGACCTGGTGATCGCGGTGTGCAGCAGCTCCAAGGAGGAGCCCACTCACGTGAACGAGGCGCGCTACCGCACCCTCGCCGGCGAGAAGATCACCGTAGTGAACACGCTCAACTGGTTCGAGGCGGATAGGGACCTCACCCGTGTGGCGCGCGGCGGCAGCCGCATCCTGGAGGAGCTGGCGAGCGCGGGCGATGCAAGCTACCTGGCACGCGGCTCCATCCGCACCGTGGCGGACATGAACCGGTTCACCGGATACATCGAGCAGGCGCTCCGCCATCAGATGGCAGGCGACGCCTTCGGGATCGTGGAACTGGTCTACCCGTGCTTCTACCGCGTTGCCGGGCGGCCCCAGACCCTTATGGGAGCCGATGCGATCGAGCGCATCTACCGCTGGTTCGACGAATGCGTCCGCCCGGAGTACCCGGATGCGGTGCTGAGGGATTCATCTCCAGCCGAGTAACAGGTAAAGACTCGATACTAAGAGCGGGGTGCCCTAGCAGACACCCCGTGTCCTAAAGCCCGTAAAGGCTCACCATCGCTTTTCCAACACGATGAGGGATGCCCACCACGAGTGCATTGCCCATGCAGAACGCACGGTTACCGTCCGTCATGCCCGCGTTCGTCCAGCCTTTGGGGAAACCCTGCAGCTGGTCGAGCTCATCGGGCACGAGGCGACGATAGCGTCCGTCGGGAAGTTGAATCACGTGCTTGAAGCGCGAAGGGGTCCTGCCGCCTTCACCGGTGAGAATGGTTCGCGAGGGCTTATCGAGCGCATCGGGGAACGCCATGGCGCCCTCGGAATAGGTGTACTCGTATCCTGTCTTCTTGTTCTTGCGAGCCTCGCGCTTGGCACCCTTCAGGTACTTCCATTGCTCGAGCTCCTCGTCCTTCACATAGAAGCTATCGGGAACCTCGTCCTCGAAAACCAGCACATCCCCAAGATTATGGAATGGCCCGTCGAAATTCGCGGTGACATCGGCGGTCACAACCCGGCAGCCCTGCATAACGCCAGCTGTCTTGAACTGCGACACCTTCTTGCCGATACCGAACCGCTCAGAGTTCTCTGCCGGATCGGAGAGCACCTCAAACTCATCCCACGCTTCGACGCGGTGAATGGGAAACGCATGCGCCATGACGCCATCGTTCAGGCGCCCTGCAAGGTCCCAAGCCTCCTGCGTCTTCTCGGCAAAGATGTATACGCGCTTTCTGCGCTGCGAGAAACCGTACTCCGCGCTATTGATGACGCGCCATTCCACCGCATAACCGAGTGATGCGAGGCACGAGAGGATGATGGCGAAATCACGGCCGCGCTGCGAGGCGGGGCTCTTGAGCAAGCGGTCGACGTTCTCGAAAAGACAGAAGCGCGTACCAGGTTTCAGCTGAAGAAAATGGTAGATGTCCCACCAGAGGACGCCCTTCTTGCCTTCGATGCCGTCTGCCTGCGAGAGCGTGCGGGCAACCGAGTAATCTTGGCAGGGAAAGCCGCCGACGACCATATCGACATCGGGAATCTCTATCTCCCCGCGTTCGGCCTTTGCGAGCACCTCGTGGATGTCCTCGTTGATGAATCCCTTACTGCCGAAACGCGTCTCGTAGCACCGTGCAGCAAATTGGCGCCGGTCGGAGCCTGGCTCCCATTGATTTGCCCATACGGTGTGGAAGGGGCCCGCCGAATCAAGCTCGAACGCGGGCTCGTCCTCGTTGTGATAACCGTCCAGACCCAGCCTGAACCCGCCGACGCCCGCAAAGAGCTCGGCAATCTTGATCTCTGATGACACGTTTCTCCAATCGCTGCTGTGCCATGTTTCCGATTCATTGTAAAGATAAGCAAGCGCCCGGACAAGATCGAATCGGCAGTTGACCGCTTGCCTAGTTAACGATAACGCCCCTAAGCGCCTCACCTACAATCGTGTAGAGACGAAAACTCGATGAGCGAGGTGGCCATGCCGAAGGATATCGACCTCAAACAGTTGCTCGCGAAGACGGACCTCAGCGATGGCACGAGCATCGAACGATACGCGCTCAATCTGCGCGGCATGACCTTCCAAGACGTTCTCGACCTGGATATCGCGCCCGAAGGCGCACACGAGAAGGACTACGCGGACAAGAAGTTCAAAGGGGGCATGGGGAACCTCATCGAGGAGCGGTTCTTCGGCTATCGCGCGAACAGCGACGACCGACCGGACTTCCCCGAAGCAGGCGTGGAACTCAAGGCCACCTGCTACGACGTGAAGAAAGATGGCGACCTGTCGGCGGGCGAGCGCCTCGTGCTTACCATGATTCCCTATGACCGCCCCATAACCATCGATTTCTACAGCTCGCATCTTTGGGCGAAATGCCGGTCAATCCTACTTGTTGTCTACGAACGCGACAAGGCCAAAGACAAATATCAGCAGCAGGTGAAGTACGTCAGCCTTTTCACGCCTCCTTCCGAAGACCTCGAAATCATCAAAGCCGACTACGAGAAGATAGCAACCTATGTGCAAGAGGGGCGAGCCGACGAGCTGAGCGAGGGGCTCACAACCTATCTGGGCGCCGCAACCAAAGGCTCGACTGCCGAAAAGAGCTGGGTCGAGCAGTACTACCCGCGCCGCAAGGATGATGGGACCGAAGAGCATGCGAAGGCGAAACGGCGCGCATTCTCGTTCAAACGGCAGTACATGGACTATGTACTCCATCACTACCTCATGAACGAGGTTGATGACAGCGAGGCCATTCTCGGTAAAACAGGGCTCGGTGACAGAACCTTCGAAGAGCGCATCCAAGACCTCATCGCTCCCTACATCGGCAAATCCGATAGAGAGCTGTGCGAAACCCTCGATGTCCCCTATACCGGCAATAAATCCCAATATCCCTCGCTTGCCTACCGCATGCTCGGCATCAAGGGAAATCATGCCCAGGAATTCATCAAAGCGGGCATCTCGGTGCGAGCTGTCCGCATCGAACGCACCGGCAGGATGAAGGAAAGCCTCTCCTTCCCGCCTTTCGACTTCAAGAAACTTCTCGAAGAGGACTGGGACACCTCGAAGCTGAGGGAGGAGCTCGAATCGAAACGGTTCTTCTTCGTCGTGTTCCGTGCGGAGGCGGACGGCCTCTACCATCTTGCCGGGTCCCTCTTCTGGGCGGCAGATGGCAAGCTCATCGAAAACGACGCGTTCCGCTGCTGGGACCGAACGCGCAAGGTGATTGCCGACGGTGTCGAGCTCTCTATCAAACCGTTGAAGAACGACAAATTCAAGGTCGTGAATAACCTGCCGGGACAAGCGGAAGGCATCTTTCATGTGCGCCCGCACACCAACAAACGCGCCTATCGATTTGCCGACGGGACCGAAATCGGAAACATCGCCGTTGATGCATCCGAACTACCTGATGGCCGCTGGATGACCAAACAGAGCTTCTGGATCACCAACAGCTATCTGAAGCAGCTGTTCGCCCAGGCCTTCGGCTGGGACGACGCATCGTGACGGACATCGTCCAACAACCTATCGTCCAACCCCGATGAGGCGCTTCACCTGCCGATTTGCCACCATGCACCGATATGGCACGTTATGGAAACAAAGGTGTCGGCACCTGCTGGTACAATCGAGCGGACCGTTCGGTACCGCAGCGGGCAACTGTCGCGACGGATACAGATGCCAACTTGCCGGCACCCGTCCAGCCCGACGGCGGCACCCCGATTCCAGAAGGAGTACCACATGGACGTTCAGGCCATCATCGACCAGGTTATGGAGCACCTGAAGGACGCCCCCGAGAAGGCGGGCGAGCTGCTCTCCGACCCCAAGGGCGCAATCGAGGGCATCACCGGCCAGACGCTCGGCGAGGGCGACCTGGGCCAGATCATCGACGGTGTGAAGGAGAAGTTCACCTCCGGCGAGCTCGAGCTCCCCAATATCGACCTCTCCGCCATCGACCTCTCCAAGCTCGGCGGCGTCGCCGACCTTCTGGGCGACTCCCCGCTCGGCGGCATCGCCGACGGCCTTGGCTCGCTCTTCGGCAAGAAGTAACATCTAAGGGGCGCGGCCATTTTGACCGCGCCCCATCTGCCTTGCCGCCTCCTTTCGAGAAGGGATTCGACCATGCTGGTACTCGTACTCATCCCCGCAGAGGAGCGCTTGCGCAAGGTGATCGCCGCCGCAGGCGATCATGAGGTCATCTACACCTCGCACCAGGACGTCACCGACGACCAGATCGCCCGCGCGGACATGATCGTGGGCAACATCGCGCCCGAGCGCCTGAAGGCGGCGCGCAACCTCAAGCTCCTGCAACTGAATTCCGCCGGCATCAACGGCTACGACGAGCCGGGCGTGCTGCCCGCCGGGGCGCGCCTCTCGTCCGCGGTGGGCTGCTACGGCGAGGCCGTGGCCGAGCACACCTTCGCGATGCTCATCGCCTGCATGAAGCGCCTGCCCGCCTACCGCGACCGCCAGCGCGAGCACGCCTGGACGGACGAGGGCCCCGTCACCGGCCTCAACGACGCCCGCGTGCTCATCCTGGGCACCGGGGACCTGGGCGGCACCTTCGCGCGCTACGTGCGCGGCTTCGGCGCCCACACCTGGGGCGTGCGACGCCATGCCGACCAGAAGGTGCGCTACTTCGAGGAGATCCATGCCATGGACGAGCTGCCCGAGCTCCTGCCGAAGGCGGATGTCATCGCATCGTTTCTGCCCAGCTCGCCCGCCACGCGCCACCTGGCGGACGCGGCGTTCTTCGAGCGCTGCCGCACCGGCGCCTACTTCGTGAACGCCGGCCGCGGCGATCTGGTGGTCACCGATGCGCTCATCCAGGCGCTCGAATCGGGCAAGCTCGCCGGCGCGGCGCTCGACGTGACCGACCCCGAGCCGCTGCCCGCGGAGCATCCCCTTTGGGACGCGCCGAACACGCTGATCACCCCGCATGTGGCGGGCGGGTTCCATCTGCCGGTGGTCTTGGAGAACATCCTGTGCATCACCGCGGTGAACATCTGGAGGCTCGACCGCAACCAGCCGCCCGTGAACGACGTTCCGGTGAAGACCGCCTAGAGTCGGACATTCGCAACAAGCGCGTCCGGCGCGGCATCGCCGCCGGGCGGGCGCTCCCCGACAGATCTAGCCGAACAGCCAGTCGAAGAGGCCGTCTTCGCGGTCGCGCCTGAGGTGCACCGCGACCGTGCCCTCGTCGTCCAGGTCGGACACGAGCGTGACGGTCCAGTTGACCGGGTTCACGACCTCGCTGCCGTCATCGGTGATAAGGGCCACATCGTCGGGGTCCACGCCGTATGCCTCGAGGATCTTCTGGGCGTTCGCCCAGTTCTCGCCGACGATCTGCACCAAGTCCGCTGCGCGCAGGTGGTCGGGGTCGACCTTGTCGGGGATGCCGGGGCGCGAGGGCTCGCCCTCGTCTGCTCCCGCCTCGACCTGCGCCTGCTGGAGGTCGCGCAGCTGCTGCTGCGTCGCCACCACGCCGTAGGCGAGCACACCCACCGCGACCACGAGCAGCACCGCCACGATGGTGAGGACGACCAGCGCATTCCGCTGGGCCTTATGGCGGCGCTCCCAGGCCTGGACGGCATCGTGCGCCGGGGGCTCCGTCGCGGTGCGCGGCGCCGGCGCGGGCGCGGGCATGACGCGGGTGCCCGCAGCATGGGTGCCCTGCCGGGCGTCGTCCTCGCGTTCGGGCATGACCGTGG
>CASFIQ010000097.1 GCA_949294785.1 uncultured Collinsella sp. | reverse complement strand
GCCGCTATCGCCAAGCTGGGGTATACGCCCTCGCAAGTCGTCCGCGCGCTCTGGGAGTTTGTCTCGGTACAGGATGCGCTTCCCGGCGCGCTCACACAGATTCTCCAAGGCGGCCCTTCCTCCAACGCCGCTCATAACCAGAACGAGCTGGACCGCGCGTCAGAAGGAGCAGGCATCATATCCTCCTTCTATGAACAGGTCGGAATCGAGGAGCCCTCGGAAGGTACCCTCGATTACGACGAGCTTAGAGAACTCGCCGCCGCCGAGCAGCTCGAGAAGTGGGGGTTTGCACGATGAGCATCCATCTGGAAAAGGACGCCTCCCCCATCAGGGTGCTCGTTGACACCAACATCTGGCTCGACTATTTCCTCGCACGCGGGCAACACCACGAGGCAGTCAGCCGCTTTCTGGCGAAAACGTATGATCGCGACGATATCGCGCTGTACGTCGCCTCGCTTTCGCTCAAAGACCTGGCCTACCAGATCGCCAGCCTCTTGAAACTCGATACACGGCGCGCAGGAAAAGAGATCACGGAAGATGTCTCCGCGGCCGCGCGAGAGACGGCGTGGGGCTGTGTTCGCAACGTGCTGCAAAAGGCGCTCATCGCACCTGTTGGAGCTACCGAGGTGCTCGGTGCGTTCACCTATAAGCGTGTACACGACGATTTCGAAGACGACCTCGTCCTCGCCGCGCTCGACGCCGTTGGCGGGCACGCCCTCATGACGCATGATGCCGTGCTCGCGCGGCACCTGGGAGATACCTGCATCACCGCAGAAGAGGGCCTGCAGCTGCTCAACGAGCTAGATAGCCGACGCGGCTAAGAAGCACGACCAAAGTCTTTCCTCTTCATCGGGTGCGTCGCCTCGCCTTGCTCTGGTAGGCCCATGAACTGGGCATCTGTGCAGCCTAGACATAGCGGGCGTAATCCTGAAGCGAATGAAAGATGTGCGCAACGGCAACCATGCCGTCGCGATGCGCGTAAAGTGCAATGTAGCGCATAACGGGCATCGCCCGATAGCCGCGTGCTGCGACCTCGGGCATGCGACTGAGGGGGTACATCTCCGGATGGCCGCAAACGAGCGCAATGCTTTTCTCGAACTCCTCGATGAAGCGCGTCGCGGCAGACGGATTTGCAAGCTCGACGGACAGATAGCGAACGATACCCTCGAGATCCTCCTGCGCACGCGGTAGGAGTACGTACCTACAAGCCATACCGTTCCCTTGCGCTGGCGACAAAGGACGGACCGTCTACGTATTCGCCCTTTTCATACGCCCTGTCGGCGTCGGCCAACACGCGGATAAGCTTTGCCTTGGCAAGCTCCTCGCGCATGAGATCGTAATCCTCGCTGCGCATGACCACAAACTCGTTGTAGCCATTTTTGGTAACCGTAACGGGCTCAGACGACTCGCGGACAAGCCGGGCGAAAGCCGCCGTGTCCTTCATATCCCGAACGGGAACACAGATCGCCATGATCGCCATCCTATCTTTCTGGAAATCGTGGCCTTATTATACCACGGCTTATTTCGTAGCAGACTTTCGCATCACCTCTTTTTGCAAAACGATTTGTATACGCGTTAATTACCGCGCAACTGCCATAACCGAGCGACGCGGTCGCAGACCGCGATGGAGCGCTACACCGTAAGCTCGAGGATGCCGCGCGCCTGATCGTAGGCGTCGCCCAGGACGTCGCGGCAGAAGTCGTGGCACCAGCCGAGGGTGAAGTCGGCGCAGCCGTCCTCATGACGGATGGCGTTGGCCTGCGCGAGCTCGTCGGTATAGGACGCGATCGGGTAGACGCTCATCTGCGGGCTCAGCGCCAGATGGGTGATGACCGGCGTGAGCGAGGCGGCCGTCACGCGGGCCGGGCCGCCCACCGGCTTCTCGAACGAGACTTCCGCCATGCCGCCCACCATGGTGTCCTTGCGGTTCTGCCACGAGACGAAGTTCCCGAGCGACCAGAACACGGGCACCTGCCGCCCGTCCGCCCCGGGCAGAAGCTCCACCGGCTCGATCACGTGCGTATGCGTGCCGATGACCGCATCCGCCCCCAGCTCGCAGAAGAGCTCCGCCCAATACCGCTGAGACGAATTGGGCTCCAGGGCGTACTCGCTCCCCCAATGCGGGCACACGATGACAAGGTCCGCCCCGGCGGCGCGCGCCGTATCGAAATCCGCGCGCACCTTCGCCTCGTTGAGCAAGCGCACGCAGAAGGGGGCGTCGGCGGGCACGGGGATGCCGTTGGTGGACTCGGTGAAGTTGAGGACGGCGATCTTGAGGCCGCCTCGCTCCAGCAGGGCGACGGCATCGTAGTCGGCCTGGTTGTCGGCGATACCCGTGCAGACGACCTCCGGGTGGTGCTCGCGCCAGTAGGCGAGCTCCGCTTGGATGCCGGCAAAGCCCATATCGAGCGCGTGGTTGGTGGCGGCGAGCGCCACGTCCACACCTGCCGCGGCCTCGGCGTCGGCGAGCTCCACCGGCCCGTTGAAGCAGGGGTAGCCCGAGAGCTCGAACGCGGTGCTCGCGAGCACCGTCTCCTGGTTGACGATGGCGATATCCGCATCCTGGAGAGCAGGTTTCACCTGCGCGAAGATATGGTCGTAGTTGCGCGAGCCACCCGTCTCGCCACTCATCCACACGCCCTCGTGCACGAGCACGTCGCCCACCATGGAAAGGGTGAGCGTGTGGGGCGCCGCCTCGGTC
>CASFIQ010000096.1 GCA_949294785.1 uncultured Collinsella sp. | reverse complement strand
CCAAAAACTCTGAGAGGAATAACCCGTCCCCAATTTGCACACGATAAGAGAGCGGATGGCGGGGAGCTCGGCGAGGGAGTGGGGCCAGACGTCCGCGGAGAGGGTCGAGGAAAGCCGCCCCAGCACGTCGTGACGCGCGTGGTGGCCAAGCGCCATCAAAAACGGGCCGAGAAGAACCGCGCCCTCGGAGCGCCGAGCAATGCGCGCGGGCAGGCGGTCGGGAGCGTCCACGAGCACGTCGGTGCGACCGCGTGCCCAAAGAGCATCCTCAAGCTGCGCGAACGCCGCCTCGCACTCGGCGCCGCGGTGCCCGGCGAGCGCAATGACGCGCCCGGCACGTGCGGGCAGGGCCTCGTCAAGCGCGGCAGCCACGGCGGCATGGTCCTTCTCGCCGTCCAGAAGCGGGGGCGCCAGGCAAATCTCGTCGAAGGAGGGGGCCGCGGCCGCAACCGCGGCCGCGGCGCCCTGCTGCAGCTTGCCGTTAACCACGTGGGTGGTCACCACCAGTGCACGGCGGACGCCATCTTGCGCCAGGCCAGACAGGACCTCCGGCAGCGACGTCCCCACGGGCCGGCCGCCGGTACGAGCGCGCAGAACCACGTCTGCCCCGGCCGCCACGGAAAGCTCCCGCACAAGCGCCGCGACGCCCGCGTCGCCCTTCTCGCCAGACAGGCAGCCGGCTATGACCAGCGCGTCAAACATCCGCTGTCCAAAATGATTCAAAAGGGGTCTGTCCCCTTTTGAATCAATGGTGGCAGGCGTGCTCGGCACCCATCGCGGGCAGCTCGCCCGCGGCGGCAGCCCGCGCGACCGCGCCCACGCCGGGCGTCTCGGCTTCGTAGAGCACGGTGATGCCCGCCTCGGCGAAGCCCATCATCGGGCGCATGCCCATGCCCGCGGCGACGATGGCGTCGATGCCCGCGTCGGCAAGCAGCGCCACGGGGCGCATGCAGCCGCCCTCCTCGTGGGGCGGGTTGTCCAGAATCTCGGTCCGGATGATCTCGCCGTTCTCGACGGTGACGACGGTGAAGCAGTCGCAGTGGCCGAAATGACCGGAGCGCTCGCAGTCGAGCCCGCCCTTGCCCATGGTGGGGATGGCGATCTTCATGATGTTCCTCGATTTCCCTCGTGCGGCGGGACCCTTCCCGCCGGCTCGACGAACATTCTCGCAGCATGGCCCCTGCGATGCAACGGCGATGCGGACAGGGCGGGCGCCGGCGTATCCCCCCGCCCGTCAAACGGGTCTCTGCGCGAGCGTCGCCCAGAACGTGGGGATGCCCAACTCGTGCAGACGGCCCCGCCCGCTGGTGTCCTCGTACAGATCGAGCAGCGAGAAGCCAGCCAGGATCTGTCCGCGAATCTGCTCGTCGAGCGTATGGCTGAACTGCATGCCCCAGTCTTCGACCTCGTCTTCGGGAATGAGGTCCGGGTCGCGCAGCGGGTTGAACGGAAGGCCCCGCACGATGCGCTCCTCGTCATCGTCCACCACGTAGTTGAAGCCGTTGTCGAGGCCGGCGAGAAGCCGACCGCCCGGACGCAGCACGCGGAAGCACTCCCGCCAGATGGGCAGGACCTCTTCCACGTAGCAGTTGGCAACGGGATGGAAGATGAGGTCGAACTCCCCGTCCGCGAACGGCAGCGGGCGCGTCATGTCTGCGCGCACGGTGCGGATCGCATACCCCTCGCGCGCGGCGACCATGCGCTCGGCCTCGATCTGACGCGCCGAGTAGTCGAGCACCGTGCACACGGCGCCCATCGCGGCGAAGACGGGCATCTGCTGCGCGCCCCCTGCCGCGAGCCCCAGTACGCGGCGGCCGCGCATGTCCTCGAAGAACCATCCCTGCGGCACCACGCGCGTAGGCGTGAGCCGCATGGACCAATCGCCCTCGAGCGCGGCGAGATAGCGCTCATGGGTGATGGGGACGCCCCATTCCCATCCCCCGTCGACCCACCGGTCGATGATGCGCGCATTGAGGTCGGTGTACGAGCCGGCAGACGGCGCGGCTGCCACCGCAACGATGCGCGCCGGCACGGGAGACGCCTCATCGTGGCGCGGCGACGCACTTGTTCCCTCCTGCAGTTGAGCGGCCACTTGCATTCCTCCATCCGACTCCATATGTCGCAATTCATATGTCGCAATTCTATCGAATGCCTCGGACGATCCGCCACGGTCGCACATCGCACCGTAAACTATCCGAGCCTGCATCCGTACTCGAGACGATTGTGAAAAGGAGCTCCGCAATGCAACGATCGCCCTTCTCCCGTGCAGTCGTTGTGGGCTGTCCCGGATCAGGCAAGAGCACCTTCGCACGAGCTCTCGCAGCGCGAACCGGCATCCCTCTGCACTATCTGGACATGATCTGGCACAAACCGGACGGCACCAACGTCACGCAGGAGGAATTCGATACGCGCCTGGAAAACATCCTCGCCCGCAAACGCTGGATCATCGACGGCAACTACATGAGGACCCTGAAGCGACGCTTGCAAAGCGCAGATATCGCTTTCTACTTCGACCTGCCCGTCGAGGCGTGCCTCGAGGGGGCGGCGGCGCGCATAGGACATCCTCGCGAGGACCTTCCCTGGGTAGAGCATGAGTTCGATCCCGAATTCGCCGCCTATATCGAACGCTTCCCGCGCGATCAGGCCCCTTGTTTGCGCATGACGCTAGACGCCCGCCCCCAAGGCGTGCGCCTTATCCGCTTCCGCACGCATGCGCAAGCAGAGGCGTTTCTCGATACGCTCGCGCGGGACGGACTGTCTTAGAACGTCACGTTGCCGAATTCGGAGAGCGCGAGGTCGGGGTTGTGCTCGACCGCCCAGTCCACGTTCCACGGACTCGTGAAGAGCAGGAGCTTCCCGCCGCGCATGTCCTCGACGCGCAGCGTGTCGCGCGTGAGGTTGAGCGCCGCGACGTCCACCTCGCCGGGGTCGTTCGCGATCCAGCGGATGTCGGTGTAGCCCAGGGGCTGGCGGCGCACCTCGACGCGGTACTCGCTTTTGAGCCGCTGCTCCAGCACGTCGAACTGCAGCTCGCCGACAACGCCCACGATCACGCTCTCCATGCCGGCCCCCAGCTCGCGGAAGATCTGGATGGCGCCCTCCTGGGCAAGCTCCTCCATACCTTTGACGAACTGCTTGCGCTTCATGGTATCCACCTGCGTGACGCGCGCGAAGTGCTCGGGCGCGAAGGTGGGGATGCCCGCGTAGCGGACCTTGTGCTTGGGCGCGCAGACGGTGTCGCCGATCGAGAAGATGCCCGGGTCGAACAGGCCCACGATATCGCCAGGGTACGCCTCGTCGACCGTCGCGCGGTCGTCCGCCATCATAGCCGTGCCCGTGGCGAGCTTGATCTTGCGCTCACCCTGCACGTGCCAGGCGTCCATGCCGCGCTCGAACTTGCCGGAGCAGATGCGCACGAACGCGATGCGGTCGCGGTGGTTCTTGTCCATGTTGGCCTGGATCTTGAAGACGAAGCCCGAGAAGTCCTCGCACGCGGCAGGGACGTCCTCGCCCGTGAGCGCGTCCACATGCGGCCCCGGCGCGGGCGCGTAGCGCAAAAAGTCCTGCAGAAACGGCTCGACGCCGAAGTTGGTGAGGGCCGATCCGAAGTACACCGGGCTGAGCTTGCCGGCGAGCACGCGCTCGTGGTCGAACTCGTCGGCCGCGCCGTCCAGAAGCTCGATGTCGTCCATGAGGGCCCGGTGGTTCTCGGCACCGATGAGCTCGTCGAGCACGGGGTCGCCGAGCTCGGCCTCGACCTCGGCGACCTTCTTGGCGGCGTTGGCGCGCCCGTCGCCCTCGAAGGCGATCACGCGACGGTGCGCGCGGTCGAACACGCCGCGGAAGTTCCGCCCCGAGCCGATCGGCCACATCATGGGGCACGTGTTGATCCCCAGCACGTTCTCGATCTCCTCCATGAGCTCGAAGGGGTCGCGGGTCTCGCGGTCGAGCTTGTTCACGAAGGTGAAGATGGGGATCCCGCGCAGCGCGCACACGCGGAAGAGCTTCACGGTCTGCGCCTCG
>CASFIQ010000095.1 GCA_949294785.1 uncultured Collinsella sp. | reverse complement strand
GGGGTCGGCCACGAGCCTCGAGGTCGCCGACGGCGTCGCCGCGGGCGTGCGCCACGTGGCGCCCGGCGCGCAGGTGACCTGCCTGCCGGTCGCCGACGGCGGCGAGGGCACGCTCGACGCGAGCGCCGCCGTGCGTGAGGGCGAGCTGGTCACCCGGGAGGTGACGGGGCCCGCGCGCCAGCGCGTGAAGGCGTCCTACCTTGCCTTTACCGATGCGGACGGCGCACCTGCCGCGCTGGTGGAGATGGCGCGCGCCGCCGGCATCACCCTTACGGACCGCAGCTGGGGTGCGGCCCTCGCCGCCACGACCTACGGTGTGGGCGAGCTCGTGCGCGACGCGCTCGCGCGGGGTGCCCGGCGCATCTACCTGGGTTTGGGCGGCAGCGCGACGAACGATGGCGGAGCGGGTTTTCTCCAGGCGCTCGGCGCGCGCATCACGGACGCCGCTGGTGCGGATGTCGCACCCGGCCTGTCCGGCGTGCGCACCTGCGCCGCGATCGACCTCGCACCGGCGTTCGACGCGCTTGCCGGCGCAGAGCTCATCGCACTCACCGACGTCTCGAACCCCTTGGTGGGCCCGCGCGGCGCGTTGCCCGTCTTCGGCCCGCAGAAGGGGCTCGACCCCGCCTCGCCCGAGTTCCCCAAGCTCGAACAGGATATGGTTGCCTATGGGGCGCTGCTCGACGCCGCGTGCCGCAAGGTCGTAGACCCCGCGTTCCGCTCGCTTCCGGGCGTGCCGGGGGCGGGCGCCGCGGGCGGTCTGGGTGCGGCGGTGCTCGCCTTGGGCGGCAGCCTCAAATCCGGCATCGATGCGGTGCTCGACATCGTGGGGTTCGACGAGGCGGCGGCAGCGGCCGATCTGGTCATCACCGGCGAGGGGATGATCGACGAGCAGACCGCCTCCGGCAAGGTCCCGGTGGGTGTGGCGCGGCGCGCCAAGCGCCAGAACCCGCGCGCCCGGGTGGTCGCGCTCGGCGGCGGCCGTGCGGACGATGTCGATGCCGTCTACGAGGAGGGCGTGGATCTGGTCCTCTCCATCTGCCGGCGCCCCATGCCGCTCGAGCGCGCCATGACGGCGGGGGAGACGCGGGCGAACCTCGTCGTCGCGGGCGAGACCGCGGTGCGCGCGTACCTTATGTGAGCGACGGGCGGAGAAAGATTTGCGGGCGCGCGATGATGTTCAATCACCGCGCGCCCGCTTCCCTTGAGACGCGTTTATTGGATTAGATGCGCTTGCGCGCACCGACGATCAGCGCCGCACCGCACGCTGCGAGAAGGGCAGCGCCGGCAATCGGGGGCGCTACCGTGTCCCCGGTGGCTGCCAGAGAGCCCGAGGTGTTGCCGGTGCCGGCGGGCTTGATCTCGGTCTTGGCGACGTAGACCGGGTAGGCCTTCGCGGTCGCGGCGTCCTTGTTCTCCCACACCTTCGCGGGTGAGGCCGGGGTGATGCCGTAGACGGTATTCGCGCGCGCCAGGTCGGTGGCAGGAGCGCTCGTATCGGCGAAGTAGCCGGCCGTGATGGTCACGCTTGCCGCATCGGCAGCGGTGGTGCCGGCCGCGGTGCGCGCGGCGGCGTCAGCGGGTGCACCGGCGCCGATGGGATCGCCGCCACCGGCGGAGGAGGCGTCGATGTAACCGCCCGCGATCTCGATCGTGGGCGCGTCGACGCCGGCGGCGGAGCCGATGCCCGCGCCGTCGCCGGTGGCCCTCGCCGTGATCGTGCCGCCCTCGATGCGGATGACGGGGTGCGCAGGCGCGAACTCTTCGTTGAAGGGGGCGCCGCCGATGGCGGGCTGGTCGCCCACGCTCTCAGCCACAAGCGAGCCCGTGCCGCGGATCACAATGGGATAGCTGCCATTATTGTTGAGGGCGGCCGCGCGCGGGGTGACATTGACCAGCTCGTTCTCGCCCTCGAGGATGATGGTCGTCACGGCGTCCTCATCCAGATGGTTCACGTCCAGCGGTGCGCGGCCGTTGCCCTCCTCGCGGATGCGCACGTCGCGCAGGGTGATCGTGGGGTTGCCGTCGCCCTCGATCATTACGACGCCGATGTGCGTCTTGGTCGCCACGCCGTCTACTACGCCGTAGCCGTCCTCGTTCATGCTCACCGTGATCGGTGTGTCGGTGTACAGCGTGAGCGAGTCGGCGGAGAGGCCGTAGTCCACGCCTCGCTCGCCGCCCTCGACGATGAAGGCGGGTTCGGCCACGTTGATCGTTACGGTGAAGTAGGCGGAGGGCAGGCTCACATCGTCGGGAACGAAAAGCACCCGCGCCTCGTATTCGCCGACTTCTTCCGCGTAGAAGCCGCCGTCCTCCCATTTCAGGCTTCCGGCCACCACTTCCCCGGTGACCTCGTCGTAGACGTCGCCTTCGGGGTCGGTGAACACGTAGTCACCGGTGACGGCCTGGCGGATTAGGTCCGCGGTGTAGTCGGTCTCGGAGCTCTCGACCGGGACCACGACGCGCACGGGAAAGGTGAAGAACGTTTCGAGATCGGCACTGCTGTTGAACACTACGACGCCGCCCGTGGCAAGTGGCACGCCGTAGACGCTGTTGTCGGCGAGGCCGTAGTCGGCGAAGCATCCGCCCGTGATCGTCACACCCGCGACGCCGTTGCCGCCCGCGCCGGCGCCGATGGGGCAGGCGTCCTCGTTGCCCGCCTTGGCATCGATGTTGCCGCCTTCGATGCGGATGTTCTCGACAACGCCGTCGTTGCCGGCGCCGATGCCCGCGCAGTCGCCGCTGCCGATTGCGTGGATGGTGCCTCCCTCGATGACGATGGTCCCGCAGTCCCAGTGGGTCCAGCTATCGCCGCCGATCCCGGCGCCTGCGCTATCGGGGTCTTCGGCGAGGTGCGTGCCGGCGGAGCGCGCGGTGAGCGAGCCTTCGCCCCGGATGGTGAGGGCAACGTTCTCCCATATGTTCACCGCGGCGCCGTCTTCGGCAGAGACCGTGTTGTCACCCTGCAGGGTAAGCGTGACGTCTGCGACCGTGCCCTCGTTTTCTTCCTCGACCGAAGGGAGGAGGGTGAGGGCGGAGAGGGCATATTCGTCTTGCGACGGGTCCATAACGGGGTCGATATGCAGGTTGTTCAGCGTGAGGTCAGCGCCGCCGCTGACCACGATGCCCGTCAACGTGGAGACCCCGTCCACCACGCTGTAGCCATCTGGGTCGGTGGAGATGGTCAGCGGCGTATTGGTGAATACGACGAGCCCCATCACGGAAACGTACTCGTAGTCTCGTCCCGGTACACCGCCCTCGATGTCGAACGGGCCGGCGGCCATCTCGATGGTTACATCTACCGTGAATTCCTTGTTCGCCGAGGGATTGTCGGGGACGAACACCGCGGTCTTTGTGTAGCTGCCCTTTTCGTCGAAGTAGACGATATCCATAGGTTCGCAATCGGGGTCTTGCCACCGGAACTCACCGGGGAGCTCGAGCGGCTCTCCGGAGGACTTCGATATCGCCTTGATCTGGCTGCTATAGATGGGTGAGTGGTCGAACTCGCCGGCGATCGGCTTGGCCGCCACGTCGGCGGGGTCGTATGTGACGGGGCTTGTCGGCGCATCGGCGTCGTCCGCCTGCGGCTCTGCCGCGGCCGTTTGCTGCTCTGCCTCGGCTACTTGCTGCTCCATCGTGGCGGCTACGGAGGATGCCTCCTCAGTCAAAGCGAACACGGATTGGGGGAGGGATATGCCGCAGCACAGCCCCAGCACGAGGGGAAGCGTCCAGGCGGCTGCGACGCGCAGGAGGGCAAAGCGTTTCGACGGCGAGCCCAAGGCGAAACCCATGGCAGACCTCTTCCCCCGTGTGCCTGCGCGAGCATCTCGCCGGGGCGCGGCCCGCGGGTGGCGGCGCGGTCGCCGGCCTGATCGACGGCCGGATCGACGGTCTGGCGTGCAGCGCGCTCGCGTGCAGGCGATGCACCTAATTCCCTAGACGGTATATCCTGACCCCGCCCCTCACAAGTAGTTGGGACCGAATGGTAGGCGCAGACACCGAATGGTAGATGCCGATGGCGAAAATCCTGCGGTTTTGCCGGTCGATGGCGGTCAAGGCTCGACGGGCGGGCGGCGAACCGGTAAGATAGGGACCTACGCCGCGCGCGTTCGATGGGTTCGGGTGACGATATGTTCCGAACCTGGTCAGGTCCGGGAGGAAGCAGCCATAAGGAGCCTCTGCCGGGCACCCGGATCCATCGAGGGCACGCGGCGCTTTTCATGCGTGGAGGGGCGTTCAACCGCTCGTGGACGCGGCGGCGCGAATCATGGTCGCGATATGGGATGCGCGGGCCGGACCGTCAGGTGCCCTATCATAGATGCGTTTGGGCGCAGGTACGGCGCGGCGTCCGAACCATCTGCTGCTTCGCGCGCCACGCAAGGTGATTATGCTCAAGCTCGCACGACGTTTCTTCGGCAGGTTCCGCGTCAACCTCATCGTGGGACCGCTCGCCAAGCTCATCGAGGTCGTCTTCGATATCCTCACCCCGCTCGTCATCGCCCGCATGATCGATCGCGGCGTGCTGGAGCACGACCTTTCCGCCGTCATCCGCTACGGTTGCGTGCTGGGCGCCTTCGCGCTGATCGGTATCGCGTTCGCGCTCGTGTGCCAGAAGATGGCGAGCCGTGCCTCGCAGGGTATCGGCACCGACATCCGTAGCGCGCTCTACGCGCACATCAACAAGCTCTCCTATGCCGAGTTGGACCGCTTCGGCACGCCCTCGCTCATCACCCGCCTCACCAACGACGTCAACCAGGTGCAGCTCGCGGTCGCGCTCGCCATCCGCCAGCTCATCCGTTGGCCGTTTCTGGCGATCGGTTCCATGATTGCCGCCATCGCCATCGATGTGCAGCTGGGTTTGGTGTTCCTGGTTTCGATGCCGCTGGTGGCTGCCGTGTTCTGGTGGGTCATGACGCGGCTCGTTCCGTTGTTCGGCGAGCTCCAGGGGCGCCTCGACACGGTGGGCCTCATCACGCGCGAGGGGCTCTCGGGCGTCCGCGTGATCCGTGCGTTCTCGCGCGAGGAGCACGAGCGCCGGCGCTTCCGCGATGCCGCGGATGCGCAGGCGGCCGTGGCGATCGCGGCGGGCAAGCTCTCCGCCGCGTTGAACCCGGTGACCTTTTTCGTGATGAACCTCGCTGTGTGCTGCATCCTGTGGATGGGCGCGGGCAAGGTCCAGGTGGGGGGCCTCACGCAGGGCGAAGTCATGGCCTTCGTGAACTATATGACCCAGACGCTGCTTTCCATCGTGTACGTGGCGAACCTCGTGGTGGTGTTCACCAAGGCGTCGGCGAGCGCCGTCCGCGTGAACGAGGTGCTCGATTGCGAGCCCACCATCACCGACGAGGGCGCGGCGCCCGTGGATGTGGCGGGGGTGCTCGGTGACGGACGCGACGCCGTGCCGGCGATCCGCTTCGAGGGCGCTGCGTTCGCCTACCACGGGGCGGCTGCCCCAGCGGTCGCGGGCGCTTCGTTCGAGCTCGCCCCGGGGGCCACGCTCGGCGTCATCGGCGGTACGGGCTCGGGCAAGTCGACGCTCGTCTCGCTCATTCCCCGGCTCTACGACGTCAACGCCGGCGAGATCGATATCTTCGGGCGCAACGTGCGCACCTGGCCGCTCGAGCAGCTGCGCCATGTGGTCGGTCTGGTGCCGCAGCAGACCGCGCTCGTATCGGGCACGGTGCGCTCGAACCTCACGTGGCGCGCGCCCGACGCCACGGACGAGGAGCTCTGGCGTGCGCTCGAGTGCGCGCAGGCGGCCGAGGTGGTGCGCAGCCTGCCGCGTGGTCTCGACGCCCCGGTCGAGGCGGGCGGCAAAAACTTCTCCGGCGGACAGCGCCAGCGCCTCACCATCGCCCGCGCGCTCGTGGGCGACCCGCTCATCCTGATCTTGGACGATTCCGCCTCCGCCCTCGACTTCAAGACCGATGCCGCGCTGCGCCATGCGATCCGCGAGCGCTCGCGCTCCGCTCAGGCGGCGGGCGCTGTGCCGCTCACCACGGTCATCGTGAGTCAGCGCGTCTCGTCGGTGCGCGACGCGGACCTTATCTGCGTCATGCGGCGCGGCGAGGTCGTTGGCCTGGGCGCTCACGACGAGTTGCTCGAGACCTGCCAGGTCTACCGCGAGATCTGCCTCTCGCAGCTGAAGCCCGAGGAACTCGGTCTCGCCGCCCCGGCGACGGACTCCGCGCAGGACACTCAGGAGGTGCGCTGATATGGCGAACCCGTATGTTTCCACCGGTTCGGTCGCGACGGTCGCGGCGAGCATCTCCGGAGGCGACGATCTTCTGGACGGGGGCCCGGGCGGTCCGGGCGCTCCGGGGGGCAAGACCCTCTCGGCGCTCGAGGTCGCACGGCGGCTCATGGCGTATCTGAAGCCGCATCGTATCGCCCTCATCGTCTCCTTCGTCTTCTCTGCCGTGACGATCATCTTGCAGCTCACGGTACCCGTGCTTACCGGGCGCGCCATCGACTGCATCGTCGGAGCCGGGCAGGTGGATTTCTCCGCCCTGCTCGAGACCGTCATCCTGCTCGCCGTGGTGGTGGCGCTCGCCGCGGGCACCCAGTGGGTGCAGGGGTATTGCGTGAACCGCCTTTCGTATCGCACCGTGCGCGACCTGCGCGTGGAGGCGAGCGAGAAGCTCGGGCGGATGCCGCTCTCCTTCATCGATGCGCATCCGCACGGTGACCTTATGAGCCGCGTGGTGAACGACGTCGACCAGGTGGGCGACGGCCTGCTGCAGGGACTCACCAACCTCTTCACCGGTGTCGTGACCATCGTGGGCACGCTCGTGTTCATGCTCACCCTCTCGGTGCCCATGGCTTTCGTGGTGGTGCTCGTGACGCCGCTTTCGATCCTCGCCGCATCGGCTATCGCGCGCTTCTCCAATGCGAGCTTCGCCGCCCAACAGCGCATCCAAGGTCAGCTCGGCGGGCACATCGAGGAGTACGTGGGCGCCCAGAAGCTCGTCGACGCGTTCGCCTACGGTTCGCGTGCCCAGGAGCGCTTTGAGCGCATGAACGGCGAGCTCTACACCGCCGGTGAGCGCGCGCAGTTCCTGAGCTCGCTCTCGAACCCGGGCACGCGCTTCATCAATAACATCATCTACGCCGTGGTGGGTGTGATCGGCTGCGCCTGCGTGATCACCGGATGGCCGGCGCCGCTCACCGTGGGAGGCGTGCAGACGTTTTTGTCCTATGCCAACCAGTACACGAAACCCTTCAACGAGGTCACGAGCGTGATCACGCAGATTCAGACCGCATGGGCGTCCGCCCGCCGCGTGTTCGCGCTCATCGACGCCGCCGAGGAGGAGCCCGATGCGCCCGATGCCATCGAACTCTCCGACCCGGCGGGCGACGTGCTCGTGGATCACGTGGACTTCTCCTATGAGCCGGGCCACCCCATCCTGCGCGACGTGTGCGTGCACGCGCGCCCCGGCATGCGCTTCGCCCTGGTGGGACCGACGGGATGCGGCAAGACCACGCTCATCAACCTCTTGCTGCGCTTCTACGACGTGGACTCCGGGTCGATCGCGCTGGACGGCCACGACATCCGCCATCTCACCCGCAAGAGCTTGCGCGCCGCCTTCGGTATGGTGCTGCAGGATTCCTGGCTGTTCGAGGGGACGGTCGCGGAGAATATCGCCTACGGCAGGCCGGACGCCACGCGTGCCGACATCGAACGCGCTGCCGAGCGTGCGCACGCCGACGGGTTCATCCGTGCGCTGCCGCAGGGGTTCGATACGGTGATCGGCGAGGACGGGGGCACCTTCTCGCAGGGACAGCGCCAGCTCATCTGCATCGCCCGCGTCATGCTGACCGACCCGGCGATTCTACTGCTGGACGAGGCGACGAGCTCCATCGACACCCGTACCGAGGCCCAGGTTCAATCCGCATTCGACGAGCTCATGGCAGGGCGGACGAGCTTCGTGGTGGCGCATCGCCTCTCGACCATCGTGAGTGCCGACTGCATCCTGTACATGCGCGCCGGCGAGATCTTGGAGCGCGGCACCCACGAGGAGCTGCTCGCGGCGGGCGGCGCCTACGCGGAGCTCTACAACTCGCAGTTCGCCGAATAGGCGCCCGCGACGAGAGGCCTCCTAGTCAAATCTGACCGCTTTTGCATGAATCCATGCGCTGAAGCGCCGATGAGGTAATCGTCGACCTCGGGTTTTCCCGATGCCTTGACGCCATCGCTGCCTAACAGGGCGCTCAAAGCGGCGGGAGACCGTGCAAAGGCGGTCAAAAATGGCTGAAGCACGTGATCTTCCGTTGCAGATGCGGGTATACCGGTTGAGGAGGATCGTCCACGCGCCCGGCGGGATGCCGGGGCAGGTGGCGCGCAAGGAGAAGGAGCCAGCATGTCGTACGCGATCGTATGGTCAAGTAGGGGCGGCAACACGCAGCGGGTCGCGGAGGCGATTGCGGCTGCACTTGCGACGACGCCGGATGATCCGGCATACGTGGGGCCGGTGCCGGCGGAAGGTTCCGCCGACGAGGCGTCCGCGCTTGCGGCGGACACCGTGCTCGCGGGTTTCTGGACCGATAAGGGCGCGTGCGCCCCCGAGATGGCGGCCTTTTTGGGGCATCTTGGCGGCAAGCGCGTGTTCCTGTTCGGCACCGCGGGGTTCGGCGGGGCAGATGCGTACTTCGCGCAGATTCTGGAGCGCGTGCGCGCCCATCTGCCGCAAGATGCCGTTTACGCGGGAGGTGCGATGTGCCAGGGAAAGATGGGCCCGGGCGTGCGCGCGCGTTACGAGGCGATGCTCGCTGAGAATCCGGAGGACCGCCGTGCGCAGGCCATGATCGAGAACTTCGATGCGGCGCGCTCGCATCCCGATGACGCGGATATCGTGCGGATCGTCCAGGCGGCACATGATGCACTCGATGCCTGAGCTATCTGGCCGCGCGAGCGCACCCGCCCAGGGCAAGTCTCAAACAAGGGTTGGTAAGGTTTCCGTCAGCCCGGGTTGACGCATCGCCCCTTCTCGGCCGGGTAGACTATAGTTGCAAGGCAACTCATTTCGCCGCAGGGCTTCGTCGCCGCATGGGATGGAGCCGCGGTACGACATCGCCGCATGATGATCGGGAGGCGATTCCCATTTCCGACCACGAGCCCCATATCTCGCAACCGTTGCCGCTTAAGGGCGCGCGCAATGTGCGCGACCTCGGTGGTTTTTCCTATGTGGACGAGGCGGGGCGGTCGGGCGTTACCGCTAGCGGCGTCTTCCTGCGTTCCGGAGCGCTCACACGCCTCAAGCGCTCGGATATCGATGCGCTTCGTGCGCACGGGCTCGTGCGCGTGATCGACGTGCGCAGCAACTTCGAGCTCAAGATCTGGCCCGATCCGTTCGCGAAGCGGCCGCAGCCGGATATCGGCTACGTGCACATCCCCATGATGGACCAGCTCAATTCGAACGGTTTTCAGGGCCTTCTGCCTGAGAGCATGTTCGCCGTGTACCGTGATCTGCTCGATGACGACCAAGATGGGTTCCGCCAGCTTGCCCAGGCGCTCGATGCGCCGGGATGCGTGCTGTTCCACTGCCGTGCCGGCAAGGACCGCACCGGCGTGATAACCATGCTGCTTTTGAATCTCGCCGGCGTGGCGGACGAGGATATCGTCGCCGATTACGCATCGACGGAGCGCTACATGGGCGGCTTTCTTCGCTTGCAGCGCGTCGCCGTCTCGGTAGCCCTGCGCAAGGCGGTCCCGCGGTGCCTCTTCCAGGCGCGCCCGCACGAGATGGAGCGCACCCTTACCTATCTGCGCGAGCGCTACGGTGACGCGCGGCGCTACCTGGTCGAGGCGTGCGGTTGCGACCAGGTTCTTGTCGCCCGCCTGCGCGACCACCTGCGCGGCCGCGCGTCGTGAGCCTCGTTCCGCGGTTCCAATCCACAAGCTTGACCTGCGAAGCGTCTCGCATGAGCCAGTCGTAGAAAACCGTTGGGCGGCCCTCGCCGGCGCTACTTGATCTTCGTCGTGCCCGGATCGAGGTTCGGGTCGGTCTCGTTCGCGGCGGACTGGAACGTCTTGGTGAAGATGCCGTCCCCGTGGTCGAAGAGCTTGAGATACTGGATGCGCGAGAGCTCGTCGCGGGTTCGCTCGACATCGTCGCCGTCGCCGCCATCGGCCGCCTCGTCGGAGTTCCTTCCCGCAAGGTACCAGGTGCCATTCGCGTCCTGATAGCCTGCGGTGTTGATGGCGGGCATGGTCTCGACGGCCGTGAGCTGCGCCTTCTGGTAATCCGTGAGCGGAGCCCCGATGAGCTCCATCATCCACGCCCCCAGGTAGTTGACGGAGAGGTCGCGCACCTCGCTTCGCTGCGAGCTCCCCGCCACGTCGTAGTTCGCCCAGATCACGTAGTCGGTTTGCCAGAGGCGCTCCTCGTGCGCCGCCTCGTCCTCGCCGGTGAACCATGCATCGTTGAGGTCGCGCGGGAACGACGGCTGGTGGTCGCCGAAGAAGACCACGACCACCTTGCGGTCGAGGTCCTCCAACTTACCCAGGAACTTCTCCAGAGCGCGGTCGGACTCTTCGATCAGGTCGAGGTACTCGTTGATCTCGGAATCGTAGCGACCGTCGATGATGCGGTTCTCGCGCATCTCGTAGGGGATGAGGCCGGTGTTGTAGCCGGAGTGGTTCTGCATCGTCACGTCGAAGATGAACTGGGGGTCGCTGTTCTGATCCAGAAGCTCGAGGATCTTGTCGTAGGTCGCCCCGTCGGTGACCATGTTGCGCAGCGTCTCGGCGCCCTGGAAGTCCTCGATGCCCAGGAACTGGTCGAAGCCGAAATCACGGTAGACGTTCTCGCGGTTCCAATTGGTCTTGTGGTTGGGGTGCATCGCGGTGGTGGTGTAGCCCAGGTCCTTGAACTGCTGCGCGAGGTTCTCGGTCTGCGTGAGGTTGTAGATAGTGTACGGGTAGACGCCCTGTCCCAGGTACGCCATGGAGTTGCCGGTCAAAAACTCGAACTCGGTGTTGCAGGTTCCGCCGCCGAACGCCGAGACATAGAGCGTCCCGCGTGCGACCGCGTCGGAGATGCCGTTGAAGAAGGCGGGCCCCTCGTAGCCGCAGTGCATGTTTTGGTAGATAGACAGATCCGAGAAGGTCTCGTTCATGATGGCGATGACGGTGGGCTGCTCGGAATCGAACTGCTCGACGGCCGCGTCGCGCTCGGCCGAGGCACCCTCGGTTTCGTCGAAGGCGGCGGCGTATTCGTCCAACAGCGCCTGGGACTCGTCGGCGTCGTAGTTCTTGGGCTTGGGCGGGATGATCGTCTGCGCGCTGGAGATGAACGACGTCAGGAAGCCCTGGCGGTAGTAGCTCTCCAGCGGGCGCCAGGTGTAGATCTGGATGCCCAGGGTGTTGTAGTAATCGATGAGAGTGACGTGCGCGGTGACGCCGGCGAGGCAGAGGATGCCGGCGAGAACGTTCACGGCGACGAGGCGGCGCCCCGCCATGCGGCACGTGCCGCGCAGGGCCCCGGCCGCCTGGCACGCGACGAGCGAGAGCGCCAACGCCGCCATGCCGTAGAGGCAGAACGCGGTGAGCGTATAGGTGTAGCCCGACCCTGCGACCGCCGCCGCGGTGGAGAGGGCCGAGAGGTCGCCGGGCTGGATGGGCATGCTCTTGAAGGTGATGACGAAGTGCTCGGCCACACCCAGGATGAACATCGCGCAGCCGAAGATGCCCGGTGCAACGGCATGGCGCTGGGATAGCAAGAAAAGGCCCGCCATGACCGCCGTAATGAGCGAGAACTCGAGCAGCAGGCACAGGGGGTACATCCAGGTGAGGTCGTGGTTGCTGGGGAGCTCGAGCGCGAGCGTCGCCGCCGCCCCCGCGATGGCGAGGCAGATGACGAGCGCGATCGCGGGGTGCGGGAAGGGGCCTTCGGGCGCGACGAGGCGCAGGAGCGCCCCCGATACGCGCGGTCGGGCAAAGCTCGCCCCGGCACATGCTGTGAGCACGAGGTTCACGATGACCGCGGACAGGACGTCCTGCTGCACGAGGCCGATCGCTGACCAGGCGGCGATAAACGCCTGGAGCGCGCAGAAGAAGATCCCCCAGGCGATGCCGCTGCGACGCATCGGCATCGCCGCGGCATCGTGCCGCGTTGCGGAGTGGGCGCCGGCCGCGCCGTGCGCGACCGTGCCGGCGGCATCGTGCCGACGCAGCTCACGTACGGCGAGTGCGATGCTGGCGGCGAGGAAGACGAGGGTGATAATCGTGACGAGCATGGGGACTCCTTGAGGGCGCGCTCCGTCGAGGGGCATGGGCTTACCGAAAGCTGACGCGAGCGTGACCCGTTGCTGATAGGCCGAGCACCTATGGTAGCGCCCCTTTATCAAGAATCTGTCGACGTCCCATGCGTCCTGAAAAAGGCTATATGCGGGCGGCGGGCGCATGCGGCCGGCATCTTCGCGCGGGTGTATGCTCGTGCTGGCGGATGGCGCCGCGGCAAGACTGCCCGGCTGCGGATGATTCGCCTGCAGCCACCGCGACGCTTCTGGAGGACCTCATGCCCGAGCCCGATATCTCGCAACCCGTACACGCCTACGCGGACGACCCGACCATGAGTCTGATCGAGTGCCGGACGTCGACGCGCGCTTTCGATGCGGAACGGCAGCCCACCGACGCGCAGTGCGCCGCCGTCCTGCGCGCCGCGAGCCGGGCGCCCTCGGCGGGCGCCATGCTCATGTACTCCATCATCGATATTCGCGATCATGCGACGCTCGGACGCCTCGCGGTGCTTGCCGACAATCAGCCCTTCATCGCCAAGGCGCCCTGGGCGCTCGTCTTCGTGGTCGACTACGCGAAGTGGATCGCGCTGTTCGAGCATACGGGATGCTTCGAGCCCGATTTCGCGCGCGAACACGGTGTCGAGCCGCGTCGCGCGCCGGGTTGGGGCGAGTTCGCCATCGCAGCGCAGGATGCGGTCGTCGCTGCCCAGAACGCCGTGATCGCTGCGGAGGCGGTGGGGCTCGGCAGCTGCTATATCGGCGATGTGGTCGAGCATGGCGAGGACGTCGCCCGTCTGCTGGAGCTTCCTGCCCACACCGTCCCCCTCTCGATGCTCGTGCTGGGAGCCCCGGCGAAGGAGCGGCCGCAGACGCCGCATCCCGTGGTGAACCTGGTGATGGAGGAGCGCTACCGTCCGGCGGACGCCGCGACGCTCGATGCACAGGTGGCGGAGATGGACGCGATGTTTCGTCCGCATGCCGCCGAGGCCGGCTCGCGCGTGCGCGACATTTACCTGCGCAAGCATACGAGCGCCTTCATGCGCGAGATGGGGAGGTCGACCGAGCGCTGGTTCGCCAACTGGACGGGGGAGGAGCCGCTGCTGGGCTGAGCCGGACGGAGTTGCGCTGGGCCGGTCCGAGCGCCGTCGAGTCGAGGTTGAACCACGGGGGCTTCCGCGCGCGGGTGCCTGGCGGCCGGCAAAAACGGGAGGCGGGGCCCTCGGGGCCCCGCCTCCGCATCGGAACATGGTGTGCGGCGCGCGCGGACGCGCGCTTACGGACGCTCGTCCGGTGCGATGCGATGCATCTTGTTCACGCTCTTGAACTTGGTGAACAGCGGCACGTACTCAACGAAGACGCTCGAGTTCTCCAGACCGTACCACTGCGCGGGCGAGCCGGCGAAGCTGCGGATGGCGTACTTGAGGCCGATCGCGCGGCGCTCGCGGCTGTGGACGTCGGACTCGGGGGCGAGCGTCTTGCGCAGCATGCAGAACTGGAACGAGCCGATCGAGCCGCTCTTCTTGTAGACCGAGTAGTCATGCTGCTGCGGCGGGAGCTCGCCGGTAGCGGAGAGGTCCTGGACCACCTGGCGCAGGTAGGCGTTCACGCGCTGGTCGATCTTATAGCCCAAGAACAGGTGCACGCGGAAGACGTAATCGGTCCCGAAATCCTCGACCGAATAGGCGAAGGTGTAGGGGTCGTCCATGACCTCGACGTTCAGGAACCAATACGCGCGGGCGCGCTTGGGATGCTTGTCCAGGATCGAGTAGAGGATGTCGCGGTCCAGGTAATCGGTATTGGTGTCGTTGGTGAGGTAGATCAGGTTGTCGCACATGAGGTCGTACGTGAGGTCGTCACGCAGGCGCGCCAACTGGTCCAGGTAGTTGCGCACGGGCAGAAGCGTCGCCTGGCTGCGCTCGACGGCGGTGCCCGCGTACCAGCACAGCATGACCGCCATGATCATCGCGGCGAGCAGGATGGTGAAATAGCCGCCGTGGAAGAACTTGGTGAGCGACGAGCCGAAGAAGAAGCCCTCGAGCGCCACGAAGAACGCGACGAAGATCCACGGGAAGAGGTGGAGCTTGCGGACGCGGTGCAGGTAGAAGAAGAGCAGGAGCGTCGTGCAGAGCATGGTGATGGTGATGGCCAGGCCGTAGGCCGCCTCCATGTGGGCGGAGGACTGGAACAGCAGCACCACGATGATGCAGCCCGCCCACATCACGTTGTTGACCAACGGGATGTAGAGCTGGCCCTTGGTCTCGGCGGGGTAGAACACCTGCAGGTGCGGCATGAGGTCAAGGCGGCTCGCCTCGGAGACGAGCGAGAACGCGCCGGTGATGAGCGCCTGGCTGGCGATGATCGCCGCTGCGGTGGAGAGCAGCACGCCGAAGGGGCGCATCATGTCGGGGAGCATCTGGAAGAACGGGTTCAGGTCGGCGACGCCGGCGAGGTCGGCATTGCCCTGGTTGGCGAGCAGCCACGCGCCCTGGCCCAGGTAGTTGAGGACGAGGCAGACCTTCACGAACGGCCAGGTGGCGTAGATGTTGCCGCGGCCCACGTGACCCATGTCGGAGTAGAGCGCCTCGGCACCGGTCGTGGCAAGGAAGCAGCTGCCCCAGATCATGATGCCGGCGTGGTTGTTCGGCGAGAACAGGAACTGGATGCCGTAGACGGGGTTGATGGCGAGCAGCACCTGTGGGGCGACGAGCATCGAGACCAGGCCGACCCCGCCCAGGAACAGGAACCAGAAGGTCATGACCGGGCCGAAGGCGCGGCCGATCTTCGAGGTGCCGGCGCGCTGCACGGCGAACAGGATGCACACGATGGCGAGGGTGATGATCACCACGTTCATCTGGTTGTCGCCGATGAGCGCGTGCATCTCGGGGATGGTGCGCAGGCCTTCGACCGCCGTGGTGATGGTGACGGCGGGGGTGAGCACGCCGTCGGCGAGCAGCGCCGAGCCGCCCAGCATGGCGGGGATGATGAGCCACTTGCCGTAGCGGCGCACGATCGAGTAGAGCGCGAAGATGCCGCCCTCGCCGTGGTTGTCGGCTTTGAGCGAGATGAGGACGTACTTCACGGTGGTGAGCAGCGTGACCGTCCAGATGACGAGCGAGAGCGCGCCCAGCACGAACTCCTCGGTGACGCTCATGATGCCGCCGTTGCCGGCAAGCAGCGCCTTGGTGACGTACATGGGCGAGGTTCCGATGTCGCCGTAGACCACGCCGATGGTGACGAGCATCGCCGCGATGCTCACCGGGATGGTATGGGCGTCGGGATGCGCGGCGCCCGGCACGGTCTTGGGCTTGCCGGTGCGCGGGTCCTCCCGCAGCGTTTCGGCCTTGACGGCGCCGAGCGCCTTGAACATGGCGGTCTGGCCCGGCTGCTGCGCCTGGCTGCGCTCGCGTTCGGTATCGGGCTGTTGGGACATGGGGTCGACTCCTAGCAGATGCGATGCTCGCGGGCGAGGCGGCTGCCGCCCGCGCCGGCAGGTCGGCTGCCGGTAGGTTGTGACCGTATTATAGCTGTTGGGGGTTGGAGCTGCTACGCCGTCTGGCCGCGTTGCGGCCCGCATGCCCCGCTCGTCTCCGGTCAGTGCGGCCGCGGTTCCCCGGTCTTGCCGCTTGCGCATGGTGCGCGCCGCATGTTGCGACTGCGTAAGGTTCTCGTGCGGGAGCCGCCGCGACCCTAAGCTTCTGGTATAGTATCGGGAACGATTTTCATGGGAGGTTTTGTCGCATCCATGCACGATTCCGGTGACAGTACCGTGCCGCAGCCCCCGGCTGCGGCGGTTTCCCCAGATGACTCCCCTGCCGAGGTAGGGGATGCTGCTTCCTGCGATACACAATCGATGAAGGCGCCGCTCGACGCCGTCGCCGACGAGTTGGCGTGCGCCCGCTTGGAGCTCCGCCGCGCGCAGGGGCACCTGGAGGCTGCCGAGCGCGCGCTCGGGTGCTCCGTCGCGTCGGATGCGCCCGCTTCCTCACCCCTGCAATCTGTTGTTGAAACCCCGGTCGCAGCCGGGGCCCCGATGGCGTCCGAAACCGAGGCCCCTCAGGCGCCCGAGGTGCCTGAGGCCTCCGCCGCCCCCGACGCGGCGACCCCCGCGGACGCCCCTGTGGACCGTCCGCTCTACACGCTAGGCGAGGAGATCGCCAACTCGGTCACCCACGGCATCGGCGTGCTGCTGGGCATCGCCGGGCTCGTCCTCCTGATCGTGAAGGCCGTCTCGGGCGGGGCCCTTCCCACCCACGTGGCATCGGCGATCGTGTTCGGGTGCACCCTCATCCTTGAGTACCTGGCCTCCACGCTCTACCACGCCATCGCCGCGCCGCGCGCCAAGCGCATCTTCCGCATCATCGACCACAGCAGCATCTACCTTCTGATCGCCGGCAGCTACACGCCGTTTTGCCTGATCACGCTGGCCGATGTCGGTGGGATCCCCATGTTCGTGGTGGTGTGGGCGCTCGCGTTCGCGGGCATCTCGTTCGAGGTCATCGGCCGCCAGCGCCAGCCGCGCTGGGTGAGCATCCTCATCTATCTTGCCATGGGCTGGCTCGTGGTGTTCCGCCTGCGCGAGCTCGTCGGCGCGCTCGACCCGGTGGCGCTGGCGCTGCTCGTGGTGGGCGGCCTGTGCTACACCATCGGCACCATCTTCTACCTGCTGAAGAAGATTCGCTATATGCACAGCGTCTGGCACCTGTGGGTGCTGGCGGGGAGCATCTTCATCTTCATGGCGGTGATCCTCTACGTGATCTGATACGCCGTGCCGCCCGGCGACGCAACATCGCTCGCGCCCGGGCCCCATCCTGTTTGTCTGCACGCCCCGTCTGGGAGGTTTGATCTACATCTTATGGGCATAATCGTCTTTTCCATCGTCGCAACGTTCTTGCTGACCCTGCTGAACGGCTTCTTCTCCATGTCGGAGATGGCCCTCACCACCGCCAAGCGCGCGACCCTCGAGCACGACGCCGAGGAGGGCGACCACCGCGCCGTCCTCGCCCTCGACCTCGCGAACGACTCCACCAACTTCCTGGCGACCATCCAGGTGGCCATCACGCTCGTGGGCTTCTTCTCGGCGACCGTCTCGTCCAACACGCTCTCCGACCCGCTGGCCCAGTGGATGAGTTCCTTCGGCGTCGCGCCGCTCACCGCCGCCGCGCCCATCGCCGCGCCCATCATCATCACCCTGATCGTCTCCTACCTCTCGATCGTGATCGGCGAGCTCGTGCCCAAGCGCATCGGCCTCTCCGACGCCGAGGGCATGGCGAAGTCCGTTGCCGGCACCATCTCGACCTTCCGCAAGGTCGCCCGCCCGCTCGTGTGGCTCACGCAGGCGTCCGCCAACGGCCTCAGCGCCCTTCTGGGCATCAAGAGCGCCGACGACCGCCAGAACGTGAGCGAGGAGGAGATCAAGTACATGGTCTCCGAGCAGGACGGCATGCGCGACGAGGAGAAGCGCATGATCCACGAGATCTTCGACCTGGGCGACGCCGTGGCGCGCGAGGTCATGGTGCCGCGCGTGGACGTCGAGATGGCCGAGGACACCGATACCGTCGCGGAGGTGCTCGACCTCATGCGCAAGACCGGGTTCTCGCGCATCCCCGTCTACCACGAGGACACCGACAACGTGGTGGGCATCGCGCACATCAAGGACCTGATCGAGCTCGCGCTCTCCAACAAGGCCGACGGCCCCGTGGCGAGCAGCCTGCGCGATGCGACCTTCGTGCCCGACACCAAGGACATCCTGCCCCTGCTCTCCGAGATGCAGACCGCGCACGAGCAGATGGTCGTGGTGGTGGACGAGTACGGCGGCACCGCCGGCCTCATCACCATCGAGGACATCGTCGAGGAGGTCGTGGGCGAGATCGAGGACGAGTTCGATCCCGACAACAAGTACCTCACTCGCCTCTCGCGCCGCGAGTGGCTGGTCGACGGGCGCTTCAGCTGCGACGACGCCGTCGAGCTGGGATGGCCGATCGAGGAGAGCGACGACTACGAGACCATCGCCGGCTGGATCATGGACTTCTGCGACTCCGTGCCGAGCATCGGCGAGATCTTCGAGGTCGAGCAGTACAAGTTCAAGATTCAATCCATGCGCGGGCAGCGCATCTCGCTCATCCGCGTGATCGCTCCGGAGGAGGAGCCCGAGCACGCCGCCGACGAGGCCCCCGCCGGCAAAGGGGCGCGCGATCCCGAGGCGGACGAGCGCGCCTGAGCGCAGCTCGCATAACGGTTGAGCCACGCGGCACCCGGCGCGTCTCGCTTTGTGCGGGGCGCGCCCGTCCGCTACCATAAGGGGAGTTTCCCGGGACGCCCGAGTTCGGGCGCGCGTGAAAGGACGCGTGAGGTTATGGCAGAGCTGTTCAAGATCATGAAGATCACCGTGGGCGAGGAGAAACTCACGGCGCGCGTGCTGGTGAACCCGGGCATGCCGCTGCGCACCGCCGAGGACATCGAGGCCACGGCGCGCGTCTACTACCTCGCGCCCGCCATCGCCAAGCACGTGTGCCTGGGCGACGCGGGGTCCGAGTTCCAGGACTGCATGGGCGACACCGAGCTGGCACACCTGCTGGAGCACCTGACCGTCGAGCTCATGAACGAGACCGGCCTCGCCGGCGATATCTCCTGCGGCCGCACCCGCGGCATCGCCGAGGACCCGCGCCTGTTCGATATCGAGCTCTCCTGCCCGGACGACGTGCTCACCATCGGCGCGCTGTCATCTGCGGTCTTCATGATGCAGTGGGCGTTCGTCCAGCCGGATGCGCCGGCGCCCGATGTGGAGGGCACGGTCGAGGGCCTGCGCCGGCTGGTCCTGTCGCTGCGCGGCGAGGATGCCACCGAGGTCGCGGACGGCGATGACGCCGATATCGACGATGCTGCTGCCGATGACGCGGCGGGCGGGCCGGAAGAGGACGCCGCCGCCGACGTCGATGGGGACGATGCCGTAGACGGCCCCATCGACGTGGAGGGGGCGCGCGTCGAGGAAGATACCCCCGCCGACCCCGTCTTCGGCGGCGCCGCTGCCGGATACGAGGGCTGACCGCGCTCGCACGGGTACGCTATAATGTGAAACCACTTTAAAACCTATTCCTTACGGAGGGGATTTACATGGGCAAGGCCTTCAGTTTCGTGGTCGGCGCGACCGTCGGTGCCGCCGCCGGTGCCATCATCGGCATCCTTTGCGCCCCGCGCTCCGGCGCCGAGACCCGCGCCATGGCCGCCGATATGGCCAACGATGCGTGGGATAGCGCGCGCGATCTTTACGAGCAGGGCACCGAGCAGGCCCGTGCCGCGATGAACGACTTCGGCCCCATGGTCGATGCCAAGACCGATGAGCTCCGCGCCAAGGTCGATCTCGCCCGCGAGCGCATGGACCAGCTTCGCGAGACGCTGAACCAGGCCGTGAACTCCGGCACCGTCACCCCCGCCATGGATGTCGAGGTTTCCGACGCCGTCGCCGAGGCAGCTGCGGAAGCCGGCGCCGAGGCGTAATGCTCGCATCCGATTTCCAGGGGCAGAAGATCTACCTCGCCCCGGCGGAGGGCAAGCGCACCAACAAGGATGGAACGCCACGCGACCCGCGCAAGCTCGGTCGCGTGCATTTTCCCGTCTTCACCAAGGACGGCAGCCAGCTGGTGGGCTTCATGATTACCCCGCCGGAGATCGCCGGCATGGTGAAGCGCCCCGACCGCTTCGCGGCGTTCGACCGCATCCACATCTACGAGGGCGCGCTCGCCGTGACCGATGCTCGCGATTCGTTCGACCAGCCAGCCGCCAAGCGGCTCGGAATCGATTTGGACGCCTGCGTCATCTGGACCGGCATGGACGTGGTGAGCGCCTCGGGCGAGCCCCTGGGATATTGCGCTGACGCGTGCTTCTCGCCCAAGACGCGGGCCGTCGAGTATTTCGCGGTGACCCGCGGGGCAACCGCGAGCGCGCTTCTGGGCGACGTCCACGTGCCCGCGCGCATGGTCGCGGGCTACCGCTCCGGCTGCATGGTGGTCGATGACGCTGCCACCGCGCTCGAGGTGACCGGCGGCGTCGCCGCGAAGGCCGGCGAGGCGACCGCCGTGGTGGGCGAGAAGGTCAAGCAGGGCGCCCAGGTGCTCGACGAGAAGGGTTCCGTCGCGGTCACGAAGGGCGCGCGCGCCGTCGGCAGGCAGCTGGGGCGCACGCGCGGCATGTTCGGCGCGTTCAAGGACGAATTCAAGAAGGCCGCGGGCGCACCGGGCGGAAAGCAGGTCAAGAAGAAGCGCTGAGGCACGCGACCACAGGGTGCGAGGAGAACCGCATGCTGAAACACACCACCTCCTATTCACGCAAGCGCCCCCGGGTGAGACGCAGCTCCACGGGCGGCTACCAGCTGCCCGGCGGTCGCGCGCGCACGACGCGCCGTCCGGGTGCGAGCTATCTGAACCACAGCCAGGGCTTCGGCCGCCGCCGTGGGTTCCGCGCGGGCAGCGGCAATGCGCGCAAGCCCTATGCCTTCATCGCGATCGGGTGCGCCTTCCTGTTCTTCATGGCAACGGTCATCTGGTACCTGAACCGCTCGGTCGATATCACCGTGAACGGCGAGACCGTCGGCGTGCGCATCAACTCGACGATCGAGCATTACATCGAGGACAACAACCTCGCCGACGACTACGAGGCCGGCGACCTTCTGGCCGTCGACGACAGCGTGCTCGAGCGCGGCGGCGGCATGCGCTACACCGTGACCCTCAACGGCGACGAGGTCGAACTGCCCGCACTTGGCGAGATCGAGCTCACCGGCGGGGAGGAGCTCACCATCGAGGACGGCGGCGACGTCTACGAGCCGCACTCCATCCAGGCGACCGATATCGCACCCACGCTCACCGTCGATGGGACGGGTGCGATCGCCTATGTGGAAAGCTGGGGCATCCCCGGTCGCAGCGAGATCTGGACCGGCGAGGTCTCGGGCAAGACCGCGGACCGCGGCGTGGTGAAAGAGGTTCAAAACGCCGTCGTCCAGCAGAACACCGCGCTTCCCGCCCAGGACAAACCCGTCGTCGCCCTCACGTTCGACGAGGGCCCGAGCTCCTATACCCGGCAGCTGCTCGACATCCTCGAGGAGAAGGGCGCGAAGGCGACGTTCTTCCTCTCAGGAGATGCGGTTGAGGCCGACCCGTCGGCTGCCGCGGCGATCGCGCAGGCGGGGATGGAGATCGGCTCGAACACCATGAGCGACGTCGCGCTCACCGGGCGCTCCGCCGATGAGGTGCGCACGCAGATCGCGCAGGGCTTCGATGCGATTGAGGCGGCGACGGGCAAGCGCGTGAGCCTTCTGCGTGCGCCCTTCGCGGAGTTCGATGACGAGACCTGGACGCAGGCGATGGACCTAATGAGCGCCGTCATCTCGTGGAACGTCGACTCGGGGGACTGGCTTATGCCCGGTGCCGATACCGTGGTCTCCAACGTGATGGGTTCGGTGCGGTCGGGCAACATCGTGCTGCTGACCGATTCGGACGCCTGCGGCGCCCAGCTGGTGGAGGCGCTGCCCGACCTTATCGACCGCCTCCAGGAGGGGGGCTACGAGCTCGTCACCGTCTCAGAGCTCATCGCGAGCGACGAGGACCTCGCCGGCGCTGTCGACACCGCGAAGGTATCCATGCCCGAGGATGCGTCCCTGCCGGTTCTTCCCGATGAGGATGCGGCCGGCGATGCCGCGGCATCCTGAGATTGACCGGCGCGCATCCTGTGCGCTGATGCTATAGTGATGAGGCCCTCCGCGACGCGGCGGGCGCTCATGTCGTGCGGGGTGGTTTTCGTGCGGCATGTTCGGCAGGGTTACGAGAAAGGCAGCAGGTGAAATCCAAACCTCGACCTCATAGTCGGTAACCCCTGCGAGTGCTCCCCATAGGGACGCGCGCCGGGGTGAACCCGAGCGACCGCGCCGCAGCTGCGCGCGGGTCGCGCGTCCCAGAACATCATGCGACGCCGGGCGGTCGCGCCCCGCGCCGGCAGCTGGGCGGATGCGCCCGATGTGCGAAGGAGCACCATGAACTACCTATCCGAGATGCTCAAGCTTCCCGTGCTCGATTCCCAGGGCACGCGGCTCGGCGTCGTGAACGACCTCGGCATCGCCACGGGCGAGGTCTTCCCCCATGTGACCTCGCTCGCGTTCCAGGGCCCGGGCAAGACGCCCTTCATGATCAGCTGGCGCAAGTACGTGGAGCGCGTCGACGACGACGGCGTGCACCTGAAGACCGCCGACAAGGACGTGCGCTTCTCCTACCTGCAGCCCGACGAGGTGCTGCTCGCTCGCGACATCTTGAACAAGCAGATCGTGGATACCCAGGGCATGAAGGTCGTCCGCGTGAACGATATCAAGCTCTCCTCGGCCGGTGACGGCCAGCTGCGCCTTCTGGGCGCCGAGGTCGGCGCGCGCGGCCTTCTGCGTTCGCTCCATCCCGCGCTCGAGCGCGTGGCGGTGCGCGTAGCCAAGACGCTGGGGCGCCCGCTCAAGGAGGAGATCATCGCCTGGTCCTATATGGACCTGCTGGAGCGCTCGACGCAAAACATCAAGCTCTCGGTCTCGCATAAGACGCTCGACGAACTGCATCCCGCCGACATCGCCGACATCATCGAGCAGCTCGATCCGCGCCTGCGCGGCCAGGTCTTCGCGCAACTCGACACCGCCCAGGCGGCCGAGGCGATCGGCGAGTTCGACGACGACGAGCTCGCGGCCGAGGTCCTCGAGGGCATGAGCGACCGCGAGGCATCGAGCATGCTCGCCCTCATGGACCCCGATGACGCCGCGGCGCTCATCGAGGAGCTCGATTACGAGAAGGCGGAGAAGCTGCTGCGCCTTATGGGCGTGCAGGAGGAGCGCGCGATCCGTACCCTGCTGGGGTATGAGGAGGATACCGCCGGCCGCATCATGACCTCGGAGTTCGTGGCGCTGCCCGCGACGGCGACCGTCGCCGACGCGATCGAGGCGATTCGCAGGCTCGACGAGGACTTCGAGAGCGTCTACTACGTCTACACGCTCGACCCCGCGGGGGCGCTTACGGGTGTGCTCAGCCTGCGCACGCTGATCGTGGCCGATCACGACGCGCGCCTTTCCGATCTGGCGTATCGCGACGTGGTGTGGGTCGCGCCGGACCTCGATCAGGAGGACGTGGCGGAGGAGATGACCAAGTACAACCTGGTCGCCATCCCGGTGTGCGACGAGGCGCGCCATGTGCTCGGCATCGTCACCGTCGACGACGCCCTCGACGTCATCGCCGAGGAGCACGAGGAGGACCTCCAGATCGCCGGCGTCTCCGCGGGCGAGGGCGGTGCCGGCGAGTCGATGCACGTGTTCGGCTGGTTCGCCCGCCGCCAGTACTGGTTGCTCATCTGGGCGATCGCATCGGGGATCATCGCGGCGGCCTTGGGCTGGCTGGGCGGTTTCGAGGGGTATTTCGTCTATCCCATGTGCGCCATGCCCGTGGTGCTGATCGCCGCGGCGCGCACCGTGTCGTTTGCGCGCAACTTCTACCTGGAGTACGACGAACATGAGGATGATGCCAAGCCCTACCTGGGTTTCTTCTTGGAGACCACCGGGGTGGGCGCGATCCTTGCCATCGTCATCTACCTGTGCTCGCAGCTGGTTTTGGGGGCGGCGTTCCCCGACGAGGTGCTCGCCCAGATCGGTGGTGCCGACCTCTCGGCGGAGGCGCTGGCCGCCGCCGCGCTCTCGTGCTCGTTCATGGCCGCTGCCGCGGTGGTCTTCGTGTGCTGCGCATCCTCGGTCGGCTTCCTGAAGGTCTTGATCTGGCGCGACGAGCACGACCTCAACACCTCGGGTGCCGCGCTCAGCGTCGGTGCCGTCGTGGTCGCCTGCGCGGCGTTTTCTATCATTGCGACGCTCGCCGTCTTCAGCATGCTGGCATAGATGCGGGACCGGGTAGGGTGAGCAGGTGATGAGACGGGATGCAGGCGAGCGCCTGACGCTTGTGGCCGTGCTGGGTGCCATGGGCCCGGGGCTTCTCGCGGCGCTTGCCGGCAACGATGCGGGCGGAATCGCAACCTATTCGAGCGCCGGTGCCACCTACGGTTACCGCACGCTGTGGATCTTGCCGGTCATGGCGCTGCTGCTGATCGTGGTGCAGGAGACCGCGGCACGCGCCGGTTGCGTTACGGGCAAGGGTTTCGCCTCGCTCATCCGCGAGAAGTTCGGTGTGCGCAACAGCGCGCTCGCCATGGGGGCGCTGCTCGTCGCGAACACCGCGGTCACCATCTCGGAGTTCGCGGGCCTGGCAAGCGGCCTGGCGCTCTTCGGCGTTCCCGCGACGATATCGGTGCCGCTGATGGGGCTCGTCATCTGGCTGATCACCATGAGCGGGAGCTTCAAGCGCATCGAGCGGATTTTGCTGCTGGTGAGCTGCGTGTTTCTCACCTATGTCGTCGCGGCGTTCATGGTGGGGCCCGATTGGGGCCGGGTCGCGGCGGCGACGGTCGCTCCGCAGCTCGTGGCGGAGCCCGGATACGTGTCGCTGCTGGTCGCCACCATCGGTACCACCATCGCCCCGTGGATGATCTTCCTCGCGCAGAACAACGTGGTCGACAAGAACGTCGACGAGGCCGGCATCATCTTGCAGCGCATCGATTCCGTCTCGGGGTCCGTGCTCGCCTGCGCCATCGCGTGGTTCATCATCGTGACCACTGGGTCGGTGCTCGCGCCGGCCGGGATCGAGGTCG
Source organism: uncultured Collinsella sp. (assembly GCA_949294785.1). GTDB lineage: Bacteria > Actinomycetota > Coriobacteriia > Coriobacteriales > Coriobacteriaceae > Coprousia. The sequence goes on along the minus strand of CASFIQ010000095.1, from coordinate 9,738 downwards.
CGGACGCGGCGGACGCCGCCCGCGCGCTCGAGCCGATCGTGGGCGAGTGGTCGACGGTGCTGTTCGGCGCGGGCCTCGTCGCGGCGAGCTTCCTTGCCGCCTGCGTGCTGCCCGGTGTGACCTCGAGCGCCATCTGCGAGGCCTTTGGCTGGGAGCGCGGCGCGGACCGCAGCTGGGACGAGGCGCCCGCCTACCGCGGCATCATCACGGGCATCATCGTGGTCTCGGCGCTGATCGTGATCTTGCCCGGGGTCAACCTCTTCGACATCATGATGTCCGCCCAAGTGATCAACGGTATCCTGCTGCCGGTGCTCCTGGTCTTCCTTGTGTTCATCGCGAGCGATCGCCTGATCATGGGCAATTGGGCGAACGGCAGGGTTTGGAACGCCCTCACCTGGGCGACGATCGTCCTCATCACCGTGCTCACGGTCGTCATGTTCGCGCTTCAGCTGCTGGGCTGGTGACCGGGCGGGCACCGTCTGGTGCCGACAGCCCGCAATTTGCTCGGCAGGCGGTCATTCTGCCTGCGATGAGGCCCTTCAGGTGCAACTCGGGGCTTAGTGAGTGTGCTGTTTCGGTTTCGGTGCGTATGCCGGCCTGAGCACGCAATATTTGAGCAGGTCACGCGGTTGCCAATATTCAGGATACCCGGTCGAATCCGCTCGTCGCACTCACTAAGCCCCCAGTTGTACCCGGGATCGTCCCAGATGTTTCCCTAGTGGTTGCGGAGACCTTCGCTGGCGGCCGCCCCTGCGGACGCGGGCACGCCATCGCGGATGTTCTGCACCGCTCCAAGCAGGCTGGCGATCTCGGGCTGATCCTGATGGTCTTCGATATGGAAGGGCAGGTCGTTTTTGACCGTCTCGTAGATGAGATTGACGTAGTCCTGCGCGCCGGAAGCGGAGAGATGCGTGCCGTCGCCGTCGAACAGGTCGTTGCGTCCGGCGCTGTGGCCGAACCAGTCCGCCACGCGCACGTTCGGGTAGCGCTCGGCGGCGGCCCAGAAGGCGTCGTTGGTGGCCTGCACCCACGGTTGGGGACTCCTGGTGGTTACGAACACGGCGAGGCGGCGGTCGCCCACGTCCGCCATGACCGAATCGATCTGCTCGGCGGTAACGAGGCCGTTCGTGCCCAACGCGAAGACGGCGATCTTGCCGGCGAGGTTCTGGCCGAGATAGCTCTCGAACGCGGCCTCACCCTGGGTGAATTGGCGGTTCATGGCGGCATCGATGTGCCCGTGCGGGAAGGTCGCCTGGAAGGCGTCGACCGCCCGCAGCGACACCGAATCGCCGATCATGAGGACGTCGTAAGCGCCTTGGGGGAAGCCGGTCATATCGAGGTCCACCTCGCCGCTCGAACCCTCCGGTCCGGTAGCTTCTGCCTCCGGGGAGGCGTCTCCCTCCGTCGTCTCGCCGCCTACGTCGTCCGCTCCCGACTCGGTGGAATCCGCTGCCGCCCCGGTGTCCTCCGTAGGGTTGAGCAGCGCCGCGCCCTCTTCCGAGAGCGCCGAGGTGTCCGGCACGAAGGCGAGCCCTCCCACGGCGACGGCCGCCACAAGGGCGATCGCCGCGCAGGGCACCGTGTAGGCGCGTGCGATGACGGAGGGGCGGAAGCGCAGCTCTTTCAGGCGCGCCCAGATGCGGCCGGCGGCTCCGTGGCGGAAGGGCGTCTCGATGAAGCGGTAGGAGGCCTCGGAGACGGCGAGCACGATCGCGATCTGCACGAGCGTCATCCACCATGGGGTCTCCGAGATGTTCGCCACCGGGTTCATAAGCAGCAGGAGCGGGTAGTGCCACAGGTAGATGCTGTACGAGCGCGTTCCCAACCACGTGAGCGGCGGAAGCGACAGCACGCGACCCAGCGCGGAGTCGCCCTGCACGCTCGCGGCGATGAGCACCAGGGTGAGCAGCGTCGTCAGAAGCGTTCCGCCGCGGTACTGGAAAGAGGCGTAGCCGGGAACGAAGACGCACATGAGCACCAGGCCCGCAATCGCGGCGAGGCCGAGCGCGTCGAAGCGCGCCGGCGTGCTCGTGGCCGGCGTCTGGCGCAGTTGTCCCTCGGGAATGAAGGCGAGCCAGGCGCCCAGCAGGATCGAAAACGCGCGCGTATCGGTCCCGTAGTACACGCGGCTGGGGTCGGCGGCGGGGTTATAGAGGATGAACATCGCCGCGATGGAGCAGACGGCAAGGCCGAGCGCCAGGCGGCGCAGCGCCGTGCGGCGCCCGCCCATCCGCATGATCAGGTAGATGAGCGGAGGCCAGACCAGATAGAACTGTTCCTCGATGGCGAGCGACCAGAAATGCGTGAGGGGACTCGGGTCGCCCACCGCGTTGAAGTACGAGACCTGGTTCAGAATCTGCCACCAGTTGTTGATGAAGACGAGCGACGGCAGGATGTCGGGGCGCATCTTGGTGAGCATCACGTGGTTGAAGATGGTGCACAGGATGATCGTCACCACCACGACCGCCACGATTGCCGGCACGAGGCGGCGCACGCGGCGCGTGTAGAAGCCCTTGAAGTCGATACGGCCCGTCTGCGAGAACTCGGCGACCAGAAGGCGGGTGATGAGATAGCCCGAGAGGACGAAGAACACGGTCACGCCCAAAAGGCCGCCTGCGGCGCCGGGAAGGTGCAGATGGTAGAGGACGACCGCGATGACGGCGAGGGCGCGGATGCCGTCGAGCGCGGGGATGTAGCGCATGCGCCGCGTCGATGCACCGGCACCCGTCGGCGCGCCGGCAGACATCGGGGCCGTGTTGCGTGCGCCGGGTGCGATGCGGGACGGGCGGGCGTCGCGCATCGGGCGAGCGGTGCGAGGCGGGCGCTGCGCGTGCGGCGCGGTTGGGCCGGCTGTGGCGGATGGGCCGCGGCTCGCGGCGCGGTCGCTGCCCGTGCCCTGCATATTCGAATCGCGCCGACGCTGTGTCGGACTCGGCTGCTGCATCACGATGAGAACTCGCTTTCCGGGTTGTTCGTATGGTTCGATTCTAGTCGAAGCGGAGTTGATTGTCGTGCTCCCGGTGCGCGTTGTCGACAAACGGAGCCGGAGCGCGCACGGTATGAACGAGACGTTGAAGGTGCGCTGGCGAAACGCGGCGCGATTTGCAGAGTTGATGATGTGCCCGAAGCGACCTGCCGCTTGCGGCCCATGCCGGCGTCCCGGCGAATTGATGCCGCCGATGGGGGAGGTCTCGTGCATAGTTGAGACGAAGGCGGCGGGAAGCCACGCAACGGTCCGGCAGCGGCCGTCTCGTGCAAGGCCTCGTGCAAGGGGGACCTATGGATATGCGAAAAGACGTGCTGCGCACCGTGGTGGTGTTCGGCAGCATGAACATGGACCTTTCGATCCCATGCGACCGCCTCCCTCGGGCGGGCGAGACGGTGGCGGCGGGCCCGGTCATGACCAACCCCGGCGGGAAGGGTGCGAACCAGGCGGTCGCGGCGGCGCGCATGGGCGCGCGCACCCATATGGTCGCAGCGGTGGGTGCCGATTCCTTCGGGGACGCGCTCGTGGCAGCGCTCGACGCGGACGGCATCGGCCGCGCGCATGTCGCGCGGATGGCCGAATCCTCCACGGGCACGGCGGTGGTCCTGCGCTCCGCGGGCGACAACCGCATCATATTCTCGCCGGGCGCGAACCGCCTGACGACCCCCGCGACGGTCGAGCGCGCAATCGAGGCGCTCGTGCGCACCGGGGAGGCGCCGGTGGGAAGCGTGCTCATCACCCAGGGGGAGTGCGCGCGCGACGCGACCGAGCGCGCGATCATGTGCGCGCACGCGCACGGCCTCTACACCGTCTTCAACCCCGCCCCGGTCATGGACCTCTCCCGCGACGCGTGGCGGGCGGTCGACTTGGTGTGCGTGAACGAGACCGAATGCGCGGAGCTCACGGGTATCGAGCCTGCAGATGACGCCTCGTGCGCCCGAGCGCTCGCCGCCCTTACCGAGCTCACGGGCGGCGGCACCCCGGTCGTCACCCTTGGCGCGGCGGGCTCGGTCGCCCTGATCGACGACGAGTTCCACCGCATCCCCGCGCTCCCGACCGATGTCGTGGACACCACCGCCGCAGGGGATACCTACCTCGGGGCCCTGGCGGCGGCGCGTGCCGAGGGCCTGCCCCTGTACGGGTGCCTGATGCAGGGGGCGCGGGCCTCGGCGCTCACGGTTGCGCGCGAGGGCGCCCAGCGCTCCATCCCCACCGCGACGGAGGTTCTCGCGTGGCTCAAGGTCGACGATGCGGCGCTGTTCGCGGACGATGCCGCCCCGGGGGCGTGATCGCGATGCGGAAGCTGATCCTCGACCTCGATATGGGTATCGACGACGCGATGGCGCTCTGCTTCGCGCTCGCGAGCCCCGAGGTCGAACTCGTTGGCATCACCTGCGTGTTCGGCAACGTGCCGGTCGGGGTCTCAGCGCGAAACTGTCTGGATGTCCTGCATCTGCTGGGGCGCGATGACATTCCCGTCATCGTGGGCGCAGACCGCCCGCTTGCCGGCATGGGGCCGCACCGCGCCTTCCAGGCGGTGCACGGTGCGAACGGCATCGGCGGGGTCGAGCTCGAGCGCGCCCGGCGCGAGGTCGGGCGCCCGGATGACCCGGCGCGCGGCGATGCGGCCCGCTTCATCGTCCAGGCGGCGCTGCGCTACGGAGGCGATCTGCTCGTGGTCCCCACCGGGCCGCTCACCAACATCGCCCGAGCCCTCGAGCTCGATGCGCGCGCGATGACCGCGCTTCGCGGGACGACCTTCATGGGCGGTGCGCTCACCGTTCCCGGCAACGTGACGCCGGCGGCTGAGGCAAACATCGCCGCCGATCCCGAGGCTGCCGCTCGCGTGCTCGCATCCGGCATGCCCCTCACCATGGTCGGGCTCGACGTGACGCATCGCGTGGCGGCGACGCGCGGCGACATTGCGGGCTGGCGTGCGCTCGGCACGGATGCCGGCGCCGCGTTCGCACAGATGGTGGAGAGCTATATCGATGCCTACGAGGCCGCGGATCCCTGGATCGGAGGGTGCGCGCTTCACGACCCGCTTGCCGTGGCGGTCGCGCTCGACCCCGCCCTCGCGGTGACGTACGAGACACCGCTCGCGGTCGATCTTACGGGGCCGCTTCGCGGGCGCACCATCGGCGACGAGCCGGCATGGGCATCGGGCGCCCCCGGTGTCGAGGTCGCGCTCGACGTGGACGCCACGGCGTTTCTCGACCGCTTCCGCGAGCGCATGGCGCGCGGACTTTCGGCCTAGACCTCAATCGTGTCCGTGCCGGAGGCCTCGATGCGCTGTGCGAGTTCTTGGATGATGGACACGCCGGCGCTCGTGCCGATCCGCGTCGCCCCCGCTGCCACCATGGCCAGGAAGGTCTCGGCGTCTCGGATGCCGCCCGCCGCCTTCACCTGCACGGCGTCGGGGACGTTCTCCTGCATGAGGCGCACGTCCTTCACGGTGGCGCCGCCGGTTGAGAATCCGGTGCTGGTCTTCACGAAGTCCGGCTTCACCTCGGCCGCCACACGGCAGAGACCCAGCTTCTCCTCGTTGGTGATGAGGCAGTTCTCGAAGATCACCTTGCAGGGGATGGGCTCCTCCCGCCCGGCGGAGGCGCGGCGGCAGGCATCGGTCACGGCGCGCATCTCATCCGCGACATAGCCCCAGTTGCCCGCCTTCACCTCGGTGAGGTTCACCACGTAGTCGATCTCGGTCGCGCCCTGCGCGATCGCGTCCTCGGTCTCGAAGACCTTCGCCGCGATCGAGGTCTGCCCCAGCGGGAACGCGATCGCCGCTCCCACGTGGATATCCGTTCCGGCAAGGAGCGCCGCGCAGCGCTTCGCCTGGACCGAGTTGATGGCGACCATCTTGAAGTGATAACGGCGCGCCTCGTCGCAGAGTCGCGCCATATCCGCCTCGGTGGCGTCGGCGCGCAGGTTGGTGTGATCGATCATGCGTGCAAGCTCGTCCAGGGTGTAGCGAGCCATGGAGGACCGTCCTTTCTCGCGGCGTGCCGCGGGTCCCATGTTCGGTATCCCCTCTATCCTAGCGAGTTCGCGCCTGCGGTGCGCGGCGCGCATCGGCGGCCGGTCGCGCCCTCTGCTATGCTCTTGCTGTCGGTTTGTCTGCGGGCACATCCGTCCGGAGGCGCGCCGCCTGCGTCCGGTTGGCGCGGCGTTGTGCGCGGCTCTCGCCATCTGCGCCCGTTCAACGAGAGGAGAGGTGCCCCATGGAGGCGTACAAGCAGGAGTTCATCGAGTTCATGGTCGCGTCCGACGTGCTCAAGTTCGGCGAGTTCACCCTGAAGAGCGGCCGCAAGAGCCCGTTTTTCATGAACGCGGGCGCCTATGTCACGGGCGAGCAGCTCAAACGCCTGGGCGAGTACTACGCGCGCGCCATCAACGACAACTTCGGGCTCGACTTCGACGTTGTGTTCGGCCCTGCGTACAAGGGCATCCCGCTCGCGGTGGTCACCGCGATCGCGCTTCACGACCTCTACGGCAAGGAGGTCAAGTACTGCTCCGACCGCAAGGAGGTCAAGGACCACGGTGCGGATGCGGGCAACATGCTGGGCTACGAGCTCAAGGATGGCGACCGCGTGGTGATGGTCGAGGACGTGACCACCTCGGGCAAGTCCATCGACGAGACGTATCCCAAGCTCATGGCTGCCGCCAACGTCGAGGTCAAGGGTCTTATCGTCTCGCTCAACCGCATGGAGGTCGGCAAGGGCGGCGTCACCACGGCGCAGAAGGAGATCGAGGAGCGCTACGGGTTCCCGGTCGCGTCGATCGTGTCCATGGCGGAGGTCACCGAGGTGCTCCATAACCGCGAGGTCGGCGGTCGCGTGGTGATTGATGACAAGGTCAAAGAGGCGCTCGATGCGTACTACGCGCAGTACGGCGTGAAGGAGTAGCCGGCAGCGATGCCGTTCAAGGAGGCGGTTCGCGCGCCGGGGGAATCCGTTCCCCCGGCGCGCTCCTCATTTGCTACGCTGGACGCACGGTATCGATACGGGGCGCGCTGCGGCGCCCCGCCGAGGGAGATGGGGGATCTCATGAGGAAACTGTTCGTTCCGATTATGGCGGCCGCCATGTTCTGCGCTGCGGCGCTGGGCGGCTGCGGCGGTCCGTCTGCCGAGGAGACCATCCGCGCGGAGCTCAATGCGGGCTTCGAGGAGGCCATGAGCCAAAGCGACAAGATCGCCGAGGGCGTCGAGAGCTCGGCGGGCGATGAGTTCGAGATGCTCGGCATCGATTCCGACGAGTACGTCGACTCCTTCCTGGAGGGGCTGGCATTCGAGGTCGGCGAGATCGTAGTCGACGAGGACGCCGGCACCGCCACGGCTGAGGTCGCCATCACCGCCAAGAACATGACGAAGATCGTCGACGAGTGGACGACCCAGTTCAACGCATATGTCGCGGGCATCGATTTCGAATCGCTCTCGAGTGCCGATGAGCTCTACAAGGCCGGCGGCGACCTCATGATGACCGTTACGGATGCCGCGGAGCCCGAGGTGACCGAGCACACGTTCAACCTCGCCAAGGACGATGATGGCGAGTGGACTATCGACGAGGACGAGGTTTCCCAGGCGTTCAGCGTGGCGATGATGGGCTAGCGCCGAACGGACGGGGCTTCTTGAAGCTACCTGGTGTCGATAAGGGAGATAAGGTCGGCGGGCGTTTCGATGATGGCATCGGCGCCCGCCGTCTCTAGTTCCACCCTGCCGCGAAAGCCCCATGCCGCGCCCACGGCGAACATGCCGGCGTTATGGCCGGTCTCCACGTCCACGTCGCTGTCGCCCACATAGAGCGTGGCCGCCGCATCGGCGCCGAACTCCTCGAGCGCATGGTGCGTGATGCGCGCATCCGGCTTGGGCGGAAAGCCGTCCAAGTGCCCTTGCACCAGCTGGAACCGCCTACCAAAGAAGCGCTCCACGAGCGGCCCCGCGGCAGCATGGTCCTTGTTGGTGAGCACGGCGAGCGCGACGCCGCGCCCAAGCAGCGCATCGAGCATCTTTGGGACTCCGGGATACGGGGCGGTATGGTCGAATTTGTGCGCATCGTAGTGCGCGCGGAACGCGTCGCGCGCGGTAAGGAAGACGCGCTCGTCGCCGGCGAATTCTGCCGGGACGATGCGTTCGATCAGGCGATCGATGCCGTTGCCAACCTTGTAGCGGTAGCGTTCGAGGGGGAAGGTGGGCCAGCCGAACTCCTCGCACACGTGGTTACCCGCCCGCGCCAGGTCCTCGAGCGTGTCGAGCAACGTTCCATCCAGGTCGAACATCACGTGAGTGATGGGCATGCGCCCTCCTCATCTTCTCAAATGCGGTGATACGCCATGCCTATTGTAGCGATTGATCTGTACGGTCCCGCAACGGTATCTACGATGTACAAGGTTGAAGAACAACCTTGTATAACCGAAGCAAACATATAAGGTTATTCGATAACCTTGTATGTTCAGGTGCCTGATAATAACGATTGTCGCGATGTTCGATGCGTGCTAGCAGATGCGCGGGAGCTGCTCGCCCACCAGCATGTCGAGCACGCGGGTCGCACCCCAGGGCGTGCGCACGCGCACGCGGGCATGGGTGTGCTCGGCGGCATCGCTTACGCGTCCGATGACCGCCGCGTTCTTGCCGTAGCGGTCCGAGCGCATGGCGGCAAGCGCCGCATCCGCCTCGTCGGCAGGGACCACCGCGACCATCTTGCCCTCGTTGGCAACCTGCAGGACGTCGTAGCCGAGCATCTCGCAGGCCGCGCGGACCTCGGGCCGTACGGGTACAGCCTCCTCGTCGATCTCGATCGCCACGTCGCTTGCGGCGGCGAACTCGTTCAGGGTGCTGGCCAGACCTCCGCGCGTGGGGTCGCGGAAGCACCGCACGTGGGGCGCTTCCTCCATAACGCGGGCGATCAGGTGGTTCAGGGGCGCGGCGTCGGATTCGATGGGCGTCGAGAACGCGAGGCCCTCGCGCTGGCTCATGATGGCGATACCGTGGTCGCCGAGCGTACCCGATACCAGGACGACGTCGCCGGGGCGGCAGGACGCCCCCGAGAGGGACACTCCCTCCGGCACCTCGCCCACGCCGGCGGTGTTGATGAAGACGCCGTCGGCGTGCCCGCGCTCCACGACCTTGGTGTCGCCGGTGACGATCTTGACGCCCGCCTCGCGCGCGGTCTCGGCCATGCTCCGGCAGATGCGGCGCAGGTCCGCCAAGGGCAGGCCCTCTTCCAGGATGAACCCGGCCGACAAGTAGCGCACGCGCGCGCCCGAGGTCGCCACGTCGTTCACGGTGCCGCATACGGCGAGCCGGCCGATGTCGCCGCCGGGGAAGAACCGCGGGGTCACCACGAAGCTGTCGCACGACATGGCGATGCGCCCAGTTGCAGGCAGCTCCGCCACACCGGCATCGTTTCCGGCCAGAAGCTCGGGGGAGCCGTATGCCTCCAAGAAGACCTCGTCGATGATGCGCTTCATCATCTGCCCGCCCGAGCCGTGGCCCAGAAGAACGGTATCGGTCGCTGATGTCATGTGATCCCCTTCGGAAACGTGCGGATGGCCGTGATGCCGGCTGACCTTGCGAATCGGGCGCGCGGCGGGTTCTCCACATCTGCTATCTGGGATATTGTACCGTCCGCCCGGTTCGTGCGGCCCTAATCGCGGAAGCGCCAGTACGCCGCGCAGCTGCCCTCGCTCGAGACCATGCAGGGGCCGACCGGGTTCTCCGGGGTGCATACGCGGTCGAACAGCGGGCACGCCG
>CASFIQ010000094.1 GCA_949294785.1 uncultured Collinsella sp. | reverse complement strand
AGGAGCTCATCGAGCGCGGCACGCGATCCGGCCGCATGCGCGCCGAAAGCGCCCTCCTGCGCCGGGGAGGCAAAACGCGATCCGCTCGACGGCGCGCTCGACGGCGCCGTCGAGGGCGAGCCGCCCTGCTTGAACCGCTTGCCTTGGTACTCAGCCATGATCCACCTCTAAAACGTTGGGAGCGCTTTCGGCGCGCACGGTCGGCACGACAAGCGTCGCCGCGCGTGGCCCCGGGGCACGGCGCCCATGCGCACAACCCGGCACGAGGCCTTTTGCGCCTCGGCTGCCTTTACGCCTCGGCCATCTGCTCCTTCATCTTCACGATCGCGTCGCAGTACTCGGGCATGGTCGCGCCCAGGATCTGCGTCGCGTAGATGGCGGCGTTCTTGGCGCCGTTGATGGCCACGCACGCAACGGGCACGCCGGAGGGCATCTGCACCATCGAGAGCAGCGAGTCCATGCCGCCCAGGTCGCTCGTCTTCATGGGGACGCCGATCACCGGCAGCGGCGTGAACGCCGCGACGACGCCGCCCAGGTGCGCGGCCTTGCCGGCGGCGGCGATGATTACCTTGATGCCGCGCTCGGCAGCGGATCCCGCCCACTCGTGAACCTTGTCCGGCGTGCGGTGGGCGCTCGCGATGACCAGCTCGTAGGGCACGCCCAGCTCGTCGAGCTCGGCCGTGCAGCCCTCCATGACGGGCATGTCGGACTGGGAACCCATGATGATGCCAACGAGCGGGGTCTTTTCGGTATCGGCCATGCGGGCCTCCTTAATCGGGCGCGGGCGCAGGCGGCCCGGCGTATCGGTGCAACATATCAAGTATACCCGCGCGCGGATGAAGCGCTTTCGCGTTTGCCCGTTGGAGCGTTTTGGCTTGAATATGTTTTGGCTTGAATATCGAGGAGCGCGGCGGGAAGCTGCCGAAGCCTACCGAAACCCATCGAGAAGCGACCGGGCCCCGCAGGAGGCCATCGGAAGCCGGCGTGAAAATCGAGGCCAGCCCGGAAACCGCCGCCGATCACCCCGGCCCAAGCCACATCAGAAGTCGAACGCCGCGGCGATGTCGCAGGAGATCAGAAGGTTCGCCCGCTTGTCTTGCGGCGTGGGGTCGCGGTTGACGATGGCGAGGGTATCGCCCTTGAAATACTGTGTGAGCCCAGCCGCGGGATAGACCACGAGCGAGGTCCCGCCGATGATCAGGGCGTCCGCCGCCGCGATCGCGCGCACGGCGCCCTCGATCACGCGCTGGTCGAGCGGCTCCTCGTAAAGCACCACATCGGGCTTGATGAGGCCACCGCACTTCGGGCAGCGCGGGATGCCCTCGGCGTCCTCCAGCTCGCGCGAGACCATCTGCTCGGCCGGATAGACCGCGCCACAGCGTTCGCAGATGTTGCGGTGGACCGAGCCATGGAGCTCCCACACCGTACGGCTGCCAGCCGCCTGGTGCAGCCCGTCGATGTTTTGCGTCACCACGGCGGAGAGCACGCCCGCGCGCTCCAGCTGGGCGAGCTTCACGTGGCAGCGGTTGGGCCGCGCGTCGAGCGCGATCATGCGCTCGCGGTAAAACTGGAAGAACTCCGCTGTGTGCGTCTTGAAGAACGTATGCGAGAGCATGGTCTCCGGCGGATAGGCGAAGTGCTGGTGGTAGAGCCCGTCCACGCTGCGGAAGTCGGGGATGCCGCTCGCGGTGGAGACCCCGGCGCCGCCAAAGAACACCACGCGCTCATGCGTGGCGAACAGCTCGCGCAGCGCCTCCTGCGCGGCAGCGGAATCGGTGATGGCTAGGCTGGTCGATGTTGCCATGGGTACCTCCAAGTGCCTGCACCAGTTGAAAAGACGCTGCTGCAGATGGGTTTTGCATTGATTGTACGCCGCAGGAGGTTCGATATGAGCCGCACCGCATACTCTCACTTCGTTGCAATTTACAAAAGTCAACTTTACTAAAGTCAACTTAAGTAAAATGTACTTATGCAAAGTGCACGACTCGGAAAAGGGGGCCACTCATGTTCGCTGGCCGCACACGGGAACTCGCAACCCTCCGCAACCGCTATGCGAGCAATTCGTTCGAGTTCATTGGAATCTACGGAAGACGCCGCGTGGGGAAAACGGCGCTCGTAAGCGAATTCACGCATGGGCTCCGCTGCGGATGGTGCGCCGCAGTGGAAGAGGATGCCCAACTCAACCTGCGCTTGTTAAGCCAGGCCGTCTACGCACTCGCCAATCCCGATGCGGACCCGCTGCTCGCCCCCTCATTCGCCACGTTCGCCGACGCCATCGAGGCAGCGTTTGCGGCAACGAGGCAGTCGCGCGGCGTGCTCGTGATCGACGAGTTCCCCTATCTCGCCAAGGCCTCGCCCAGCTTCCCTTCAATCCTGCAGGCTGCAATCGACGCTCACCAGAGCGATTCGCGCCTGATGCTCATCCTCTGCGGCTCGTCGCTATCCTTTATGAAGGAGCAGTTATTCGATCGAGAAAGCCCTCTCTACGGCAGACGAACCGGACAGATCGAGCTCAAGCCGTTCGACTTCTTCGAGGCACAGGCGTTCTTCCCCCGATGGGACGCCGAAACGCGCGCTCTGGCATACGGTTTGGTGGGTGGCACACCGCTCTATCTGAAACAATTCGACGACACCTTGGCGCTTTCGCAGAACATCGCGCAGGCGTTCCTCGACCCAAGCTCCCTACTGTTTGAAGAGCCATACAACCTGCTTAAGCAGGAGGTATCGAAGGTTGGGCCCTATCAGGCGGTCATCGCGGCGATCGCCCAAGGCGCTGCCCAACACAACGAAATCGCCACCAAGGCGCACCTGGAAAGCGCTGCCGCCACCTACTACCTGAACGAGCTGCAAAGGATTGGTCTGGTTGAGCGCGAGGAGCCCATCGCAGGGCACGGAGGGCGCAAGGGCATCTGGAAACTCACCGACAACCTGTTCCGCTTCTGGTACCGCTTCGTACAGCCACGTCGGGCGCTTGTCGAGCGCGGCATGGGCGAGATGGCTGCCCCACGCATCGAGAAGGCACTTCCCGAATACCTGGGCCCGGTGTTCGAGGAGATATGCCGGCAGTGGCTATGGCGGCAGGCAGGGAAAGGCTCCCTTCCTTTCGATATAACCGACGTGGGTCGTTGGTGGGGAAACGACCCGGAGGCGCGCAGCGAGGCAGAGATCGACATCGTCGCGGTTGACGAGGACGTCACCACGCTAGTTGCGGAATGCAAGTGGACCAACGCGCCTTTTGGAGCCGACCAATTGGCAGAGCTAGACCGCCGAGCGCATCTTGCGGGCGCAAATCGCACGTGCCCGCGCTGGGCGTTCTCGAAATCGGGATTCAGCCCCGCTGCGCATGACCTTGCCGCGCAGCTGCCCGCTGCCCGTCTTATCGACTTCGCCGAGATGTGTGCAAGCGCTTAAACGCGACAAGCGAAAATGCGGCAAGCGGAGAGGTGGAAGAAAACCGCTTGCCGCATATGCGGTATGGGTTCCCGGACGAGCTGCATCTCGACCGGGAACGGGTACCCGAAACCTGGGGCCAGTCGAAACCGCGCCGCCCCAAGGGAGCGTTACGCGATGAGCGCCGCGAGCTCCGCACGGGAGGAGAAGGCGCGCGTCTCACCGGTGGAGACGATCACCACGTCACCCTCCCAGGTCTCGCGGTCGTGCCGCGGGCGACCGTCCTCGTCCTCATCAACCTGGTACTTGGCGGTATGGACGATATAGCGCCAGTTGATGCGCTCGGACTCGTTATCGGGATCGGGCCCGTCAACGCGGTCGAAGTCGTACTCCAGCGCGTTGATGATCGAGGCGAGCGCGTCGGCCGCAGCGACGCCGGGCGTCATCATCTGAACGCCGACCTCGCTGTTGTAGAGCCTGCTATCGCCCAGGTACACGGTGCGGATGCGCTCGCGGCGCGTCTTCTCCAGCTTGACGATCGCCGCGGCGCCAATGCCGATGATGAGCCACCAGATGATGCTCAAAAACAGATCGAGGGGCGAGTCGACCTGGTTGAAGCCCAGATGGAACCAGAGCCACAGCAGAAAGATCGATGCGACACCGGCGACCGCCGTCAGGATGACGTTGGATTTCTTCATGTCCGTTCCTCCCTTACGCCCGGTCGTCGTCGCCGAGCACGCGCTTCTCGTAATCGTTCAGGCTCGCCGTGAAGTCAAAGCTGTTTTTAATCGACTCATGTACTTCAAGCTTCCAAAACCCTCCTAATTACTCATCAAGAGAAGCGAACTGCAAATACCTCGGCCCCTACCACCTGCGTGCCCAGAGGCGGTTGCGAGTCTCTTCCAGCACGCGCGGGCGTGGGCAGCGGGGCCCTCGAGCGGCGTCTTGTCGTCCTCGAGCTCCTCCTCCGGCGCCTCATCGCGATCGTTGCCGGTCAGCAGGTCGCCGATGGTCTCCAAAAGACCGCGGTCGCCATCGTCATCGTCCGTCGTGGTGCCCGCCCCACCGGCGGGACCGATGCCGCTCGGACCGGAC
>CASFIQ010000093.1 GCA_949294785.1 uncultured Collinsella sp. | reverse complement strand
GGCACTTCTCGTAGGTGGGATTGGACATGATGCCGCCAAAGTCCACGATGCGCTTGCCGGCCGCACGAAGCTTCTCGACCACGTGGTCGTACACGCCGGTCCGCTTGACCGAGCCGCCGCCGTAGGCGAGAAGGACGGTCTCTCCCATAACGTCGAGCTCGACGTCGAGCGCCCGGTCAACGGCACCCTCGCCGAAGTAGTTCCTCACGGGGTAGTCATAGGTGAATGCGTTCATGCTGCTTCCTTTCTGGGATCTACTGCCAACTTGGGCTTGATGTTCCGGGTACGTACACCCCGTCTCCGGGTACGTACACCCCGTCTCCGGGTACGCACACTGTTGCGTAATTCATGCGGTACCACGCAATCGAATATCCCCAGGTAGGCTGCCTTGCGATAAGAACATCAAACATGGAAATATGTGCGTACCCGCGCGGGAAGTGTACGTACCCGGACCATGGCGCATGGCGCCCGCGCAAGACGCCCCCTCCGCAGGCGACGGCGCTACGCGCTGCAGGAGAGGCCGGCCATCATCTCGACGATGGCCGGGTCATGATGGTCGAAGAACGTGCTGCGGCCGGTGTCGAGCATGCGGATCTGGTCCATCTCGGCGTCGCTGAGCGTGAAGTCGAAGACGTCGAAGTTCTGCTCCATGCGCTCGCGGCGCACGCTCTTGGGAATGCAGACGATGCCGCGCTGCAGCTGCCAGCGCAGAACCACCTGCGCCACGCTCTTGCCGTGCGCCGCGCCGATCTGCGCCAGCACGGGGTTGTGGAAGAGGTCGTTGTGTCCCTCGGCGAAGGGCGCCCAGCCCTCCATGGCCACGCTGCGGCTCTCAAGGTAGGCCTGGTCTGCCGTGCGCTGGAAGAAGACGTTGCACTCGATCTGGTCCACGGCGGGCGCCACGTTGGTGAAGGCCATGAGGTTGGCCAGGTGGTCAGGGTAGAAGTTGGCCACGCCGATGGCGCGCACCACGCCCTGCTCGTAGAGCTCCTCCATCGCGCGCCACGCGCCGAAGATGTCACCGAAGGGCTGGTGGAAGAGGTAGAGGTCGATGTAGTCGAGCCCCAGGCGCGTGAGCGAGGCGTCAAACCCGCACTTGGCGCCCTCGTAGCTCATGTCGGACACCCAGAGCTTGGATGTGACGAACGCCTCGTCGCGCGCCACGCCGCTCGCCCTGAGTGCCGCGCCCACCGCCTCCTCGTTGCCGTAGCTCGCGGCGGTGTCGATGAGCCGGTAGCCCACCGAGAGCGCGTCCTCCACCGCACGCTGGCACTCGGCCGCGTCCGGGATCTGGTACACGCCAAAGCCGAGCTGCGGCATCTCCACGCCGTTGTTCAGGGTGATGTGGTCCATTGTCTCCCCTTTCTCGGAGATCTGTCGACCAAACCCTACGGCGCCCCGGGCACTCCCAGAAGTCTCCGTTGGTGTGCGGGTTATAACCACGGGGTAGCAAACCCATTGGTTATAAGGCGCGCACCAACCGGAGGTTCCCCTCCGCCCGCTCGCTCGGTACGCTCAACCCGGAAGAGGGTGGCAGCGATGCGCGAACAGGGCACGACAGGGGTCGAGAAGAACGCCGGCATGGGAGGGATGCTTGTCGCCATCATCATGGGCGCGCTCATGCCGGGGTGCGACACCACGATCGTGGCCATAGGCATCCCCGCGCTCATGGACGCCTTTGGGATCGACACGGTGGCCGTCCAGTGGGTCTCTACAGGCTACCTACTCGCGCTTGCCATTGGGATTCCGGTGGCGGGCTGGCTCGAGCGCGCCCGCGACGGGCGCTTTGCGTGGCTGCTGGGGCTCTGGGCCTTTCTCGCCGGCTCGGTGTGCTGCATCGCCTCGCCCACGTTGCCCGTCCTCGTGGCGTCGCGCGTGGTCCAGGGCTTTGCGGCGGGCATGCTCATCATGCTCATGACCACGCTGCCCGTCGAGATGGCGCACGCCCGCGGCGTGATCAACGTGGGCTCCATCATGTCCACCATCATTGCTGCCGCTCTCCTGCGGCCCCATCTTCGGGCCCGTCATCGGTGGCGTCATCCTCAACTTCCTGAGCTGGCACTGGTTCTTCATCATCAACGTCCCCATCGTGGTCGCGGCCCTCTTTCTGGGCGAGAAGCACGTGGAGGGCGTACCTCGGCCCGCGGCGCAGGCCCGCCCCTTCGACCCGGTGGGCTTTGTCCTCGTGGCTGCGGGCATCGCCCTTCTGATCTTTGGGTTCACGGATGCGAGCCAGGGAGGCAGCCTCGCTCGGACGACGGTCGCCCTGCCGCTGCTGGGCGGGGTGGCCGCGCTCGCGCTCTTCGTGGCGTGGCCGCCCACCCGAGACCCGCGGCGCTCGTTCGTGGACGTGACGCTCATGCGCCAACGCTCGGTTCCCACGGCATCTGCCGCCATATTCATGGCGGGCGTGGCGCTCTACTCGGCCCAGTTCCTGCTGCCGCTCTACTACCAGGAGCTCCTGGGCACGGACGCGCTCGGCGCCGCCCTCATGCTGCTGCCCCAGGGCGTGGGGGCGCTGCTCTCCCGCCCGCTCGCCGGGCGTCTGACAGATAGGTACGGAGGGCGGATCGTCGCGGCGGGAGGGTTTGCCGCCACGGCGCTCACCACGGCACCGTTCCTGCTGCTCGACCCGCGCGCCCCGAGCCTACTCATGGGGACCATCCTCTTTGCGCGCGGGCTTGCCGTGGGCATGCTCATCGTGCCCATCACCACGGGCTCCTATGTGAGCGTGCCGGACGACGCCATCCCGGACACCGCGGTCATCGTGCGCATGTTCCAACAGGTGGGCGGCTCGTTCGGCACGGCCGCCGCGGCCGCTATGCTCGCGGCGGCGGGCGGCTTTCCCGTGGCGTTTGCCGTCGTGGTGCTTGCCTCTGCGCTCGGCGCCGCGGCGCTCACGATGACGCACAAGCGGGCGAGAAGGACGTCATAAGTCTGGGATGACCTCTACTCGGAGGACGAGAAGGACACCGACCCCACGCTCGCCGACACGGGCCTCTTCCGCTTTGCTGCCAAGGGGGCGCCGCAGGGCGAGCGTGCGCCCTTCGCCGTGGTCTCAGCGGGCGGCGGCTTTGCCTACGTGGCGGCGATGCATGACTCGTTCCCGCACTGCCTGCACCTGGCACGCGCGGGGCTCAACGGCTTCGCGGTCATCTACCGGCCCGACGCCCAGCTCGCCTGCGAGGACCTTGCCCGCGCCGTCTCCTTCATCTTCGCGCATGCCGAGGAGCTGGAGGTGGATACGGCAGGCTACTCGCTCTGGGGAGGGTCCGCCGGCGCCCGTATGGCCGCCTACGTGGGCGGCTACGGGCCCGCGGCGTTCGGCGGGTGAGTATTTTCCCCCTTTGATACCACCGATTATTGCCATTCGATACCGGCGGTATCGCGAACCGATACCGCCGGCGTTTTCGATAGATACCGGTGACGCGCACGCCCTATTCGAAACCGGCCCCCAGCTTCCTCCTCATGCTCGTCTCGCCCATGCCGACCCATGCGGCGCCGTGGACGATGCGGTCCATGATGGCGTCGGCGTGGACGCCGCCCCCGAGCCTGGCGTGCCAGTCCTCCTGGCGGAACTGCGTGCAGAAGACGGTGGACGCCGTGCCGTATCGGGCCCCCATGAGCCCGGGCAGGAAGCCGCGGAACAGCTCGTCGGGGCGGTCGAGCAGCCACTCGTCGAGCACGAGGACCTGGAAGGCGGCGTACTTCCTCGTGAGCTTCCGCTCGCCGCCGGGGCGCCCGCGCGCC
>CASFIQ010000092.1 GCA_949294785.1 uncultured Collinsella sp. | reverse complement strand
CCCTCGCGGTGCACGCGGCGCTCGGTCGCGGTCTGGATGGCGCGGGCCTTGCCGGCGACGAGCTTGGCGAGTGCCTGGAAGCGGTCGAGGTCGCTCGTCATCTCGAACGGCTTGCCGGAGAGCGACATGATGGAGGAGCGGTAGCCCTCGAGGAACTCCTCTTTGCTCTCGAAGATCTTGTTCATAAGGTCCTTTCTGCCGGGTCTGATGGCCGGGTAGGGGTCAGTTGCCACGCTCTATTATCGCGCAAAAGTCCCCCCGACGTGCCCATTTTCTAAATCAGGGCTACTTTGCGCTGGTAGATGGCTTGCTCGCGGTCTTCGCTGCTGCGGGTTTCGCCGCGGTCGCCTTGGGCGCCGCCTTCGCGGCAGCGGGCTTGGGCTCGGGCTTTGCCGCGGTCTTGCTCGCAGACGCCTTCGCGACGGCGGGCTTTGCCGCAGCCTTGGTCGCGGCCGGCTTCGCGGCGGTCGTCTTCGCGGCGGCCTTGGCCGGGGCCTTCTTCGCCGTGGATTTGCGCGCCGCGCGCTTCTTGGGCTTGGGCGGCACGTAGGAGCTCTTGCCGATGCGCTTCAGCACGATGGCCGACAGACCCGGCAGCGGCAGCTGGATGGAGTTGTCCTGCGCGTTCCAGGGGTAGGGCTGGCTGGAGCAGACGGTGCCGTCAAGCTCGTCGAGCATATAGCCCGAGCCGCCGAACTCGGGGCGGTCGGAGTCGAAGACGACCTTCCAGTCGCCCTCGCGCGGCACGCCCATGCGGAAGCTCTCATAGCTCGCCGGGTCGAAGTTGATGATGATCGCCAGGTCGTCCGCCGGCTTCTTGCCATGGCGCACGAACGAGATGATGGACTGCTGGTTGTTGTCGGCGTCGATCCAGTCGAAGCCCTCCTGCACGTAGGCGTTCTGCCAGAAGGCGGGCTCGTCCAGGTACAGGTGGTTCATCGCGCGGACGAACTCGCGGTGGTTGCGGTGCGCCTCGAACTCGTCTGCCAGGAACCACTCGATCGACTCGTAGTAGCGCCACT
Organism: uncultured Collinsella sp.; assembly: GCA_949294785.1. Classification (GTDB taxonomy): domain Bacteria; phylum Actinomycetota; class Coriobacteriia; order Coriobacteriales; family Coriobacteriaceae; genus Coprousia. The sequence goes on along the minus strand of CASFIQ010000092.1, from coordinate 2,629 downwards.
CGATGAACTGGGCGATTTCGTTGCCCATGAAGTTGAGCTGCGCGCCGGAGTGCGCCATCTGGTAGAACATGAGCGTGCGCAGGCCCGCGAACTGGCGCCAGGCGTCACCGGGCATGCGGCCCATGAGCGAGCACTTGCCGTTCACGACCTCGTCGTGGGAGAGCGGCAGGATGAAGTTCTCGTTGAACGCGTACATCATCGAGAAGGTCAGCAGCCGGTGCGCGCCCGGGCGCCATGGGAAGTCGGTCTGCATGTAGTGCAGGGTGTCGTTCATCCAGCCCATGTCCCACTTGAAGTGGAAGCCCAGGCCGCCGTCCTCGGGCGGGTAGGTGACAAGCGGCCAGGCGGTGGACTCCTCGGCGATCATCATCACGTCGGGGAACTCGCGGCCCACGGCGCAATTGACCTGGCGGATGAAGGCGGAGGCGTCCAGGTCCTCCTCGGTGCCGTACTTGTTGAACTTCTTCTGGCCGGGGTCGTCCACGCCGAAGTTCAGGTAGAGCATGCTCGAGACGCCGTCCATGCGGATGCCGTCGGCGTGGAACATCTCGATCCAGAACAGGGCGTTGGAGACCAGGAAGCTGCGCACCTCGCCGCGGCCGAAGTCGAACTTGTGCGTGCCCCAGTTGGGATGGATCTCGCGCTCGTAGAGCATTTTTCCGTTGAAGGAGGCGAGGCCCTCGTCGTTGGCGCAGAAGCCGCCCGGGACCCAGTCCAAGATCACGCCGATGCCGGCCTGGTGGCAGGCGTCCACGAAGTGCATGAGCTGCTTGGGCGTGCCGTAGCGCGAGGTCGCGGCGTAGTAGCCGGTGGGCTGGTAGCCCCACGAGCCGTCGAACGGGTGCTCCATGAGCGGCAGGACCTCGATATGGCTGTAGCCCATCTCCTTCACGTACTCCACGAGCTCCACCGACAGGTCGTCATAGGAGTACATCACGCCGCGCTGCGCGGGGAAGGGGTCGCCCGGGCCGGGGTAGGTGCCGTCCTCGCGCGGCTCGCCCTGCGGCTCGTCGCCGTGGCGGCGCCAGCTGCCCAGGTGCACCTCGTAGATGTTAAGCGGCTGGTTCATGAGGTCCGCTTTGGCGCGCTTGCGCATCCAGGCGCCGTCCTTCCAGGCGTAGCCGGTGATATCCATGAGGCGGCTCGCGGTTCCGGGGGTGTTCTCCATGTAGAAGCCGTACGGGTCGGCCTTGTAGAGGAGCTTGCCCTCCTGGGTCTCGATCACGTACTTGTAGAGGTCGCCTTCGGCGAGGCCGGGCACGAAGCCCTGCCACACGCCGCTCTTCTTGATCTGGTGAAGCTCGTCGGCCCAGGCGTCCCAGCCGTTGAAGTCGCCCACCACGTGCACGCTCTTGACATCGGGCGCCCACACCGTGAAGTGCCAGCCCTCGACGCCGTCCTGTACGTCGGCGTGAGCGCCGAACTTCTCCCAGCTGCGCTGCCAGGTGCCGTTCCCGAACATATACAGGTCGTCATCGGTGATGATGAGCAGCGGCTTCTCGGCCTTTTTGCGAGAGCTGGTACGACGCTTGGCGGGTGCGGTGGTTGCGCTCGAAGTCTTGTTCACGAGATCCACTCCATCGATCGCGCGGCAAAGCCGCTTGTCCCATAGAATCGAGCGTCTCGGGATCCGGCGCGTGAGGGTGGAGCGGCGTTTGCTCGAGTTCCAGCGCGGGCGGCGCCGAAGTCCAAGACGAGTCAAATATACCACCGTGTCAATAACAGGTCCCCAGCTCACCGAGGGATGGTCGCTACCGTTCCGCGAGCGCGCGCCGAGCCCGCGCTCACCGATGGACGCTTGACAGGAAGTCGGCGGTATGGCCAAGTCCCGCGCGCGCCCGAGCGGGCTTTTCGGGTATCCTCGTGAGCGTGACCGATTCATGCGACCGATGGGTGCGACCGTGGGCGCGACCCGAGGGAAGGGATACGATCGTGAGCGATAGCGAAACCATGACCGATGCCGGCAGCATCGGGGACGGGACCCTTGCGGGCACGGTGCCCCGGGCGCTCGTCTTCGACTGCGACGGGGTGCTCGTCGACTCCATGGGCATGTGGCTCCAGGTGTATCCGGACCTCGTCGCCCGCTACGGGATCGAGATGACGCCGGAGGACTTCCGGGCGACCGAGCACATGGCCATGCCGGACGAGGTCGCCTACTACCATAGGAAGCTGGGAATCGGGGAGAGCGCCGAGGCGCTGCTCGACGAGCTGCGCTCCATGATCCGCGCCGCCTACGAGCGCGACATCCCCGCACGCCCGGGTGCCCGCGAGGTGCTGGAGCAGGCGCGCGAACTGGGGGTCCCCTGCATCATCGCCACCTCGACGGAGGAGGACCTGGTGCTCGCGGCGCTCGCGCGCCTGGGTATGGACGGCTTTTTCCGGGGAATCGTGACCACCAAGATGGCGGGCGCCTCCAAGGAGAGCCCGGCCGTCTACGACCTCGCGCTCTCGCGCGTGGCGCCGGGTGCCGCGCCCGCTGACGCCTGGGTCTTCGAGGATGCGCCGTTCGGACTCGCGAGCGCGCGCGGCGCCGGCTACCACACGGTCGGCATCTACGACGCGCACGGCCGCGCGCACCGTGCGGACGTCGAGGCGCTCGCCGAGGTCTTCGTGGAGACGCTCGAGGGAT
>CASFIQ010000091.1 GCA_949294785.1 uncultured Collinsella sp. | reverse complement strand
ACTTCTCTTCGCAATAAACACCCCCGCGAGAGCCGAGTCGCCGCTGGGGTGTTTATTACTATGTGGGGGTTTAGCTCAGCTGGGAGAGCGCGGGCTTTGCAAGCCTGAGGTCAGGGGTTCGATCCCCCTAACCTCCACCATCGAATCGAACGGGGCCTCGCTGCTGCGGGGCCCCGTTTTCGTTTCATCTACCATGCGCCTGCGGTAAGGTAGAGAATAGACGCAGAGAGCGCTCCCCCGTCGAAAGGACATCTGATGCCCGGCACTCCGCTTTCCATCGCTTATCTGGGCAACGGCAAGAGCACCAACCGCTATCACGTGCCCTTCGTACTCGACCGCCCTGAGTTGTTCCGGGTGAGCGCCGTGTTCGCCCGTCATATCGACCATGAGGCCTGGGCGGAAATCCCCGGTGCGCGCTATACGACCGATATCGCCGAGATACTCGAGGACCCCTCGATCGACGTGGTCGAGGTCTGCACACCGAGCCCCCTGCACTACGCGCACGCCAAGCAGGTCCTGCTCGCCGGCAAGCACGCGGTGGTCGACAAGCCCTTCACCGCGACGACTGACGAGGCGGCCGAGCTGTTCGACATCGCCCGTGAGCAGGGTGTGACGGTGCAGTGCTACCAGAACCGTCGGTTCGATTCCGACTTCGTCACGGCGAAGCGGGTCCTCGCCTCCGGAAGGCTCGGGCACGTGTTCGAAGTCGTCACGAGCTATGACTACTGGCGGCCCCACCAGATGGATGGCAGACCGCTGCATCCCGTGAACAACGCACCCTACGGTCATGGCTCGCACTGTTTGGACCAGCTTATCTCGTGGTTCGGGACACCCGACCGCGCACATGCCGACGTGCGGCAGCTGCATGGCCCGGGAACGGCGGCGGACTACTTCGATTTCGACCTGTACTACGACGAGCTCGGGCTCAAGGCCACGGCGCACGCCAACTACGCGAGCGCGTTTCCCCGGCCGAGCTTCGCGCTCTACGGCGATCGGGGCTGTTATCTCAAGTTCGAGAAGGACCAGCAGGAACGCGACCTCAAGCGGTTCTACCTTCCTGCCGGTCACGATGATTTCGGTGTCGACGCGCCCGATCAGTACGGTGTCTTGCGGTATGAAGACGAGGCCGGGGTGCTTCGCGAGGAGCGCGTGGTCAGCGAGCGTACCTCGTACTCCCAGTTCTACGATGCACTGTACAAGACGGTCGCACAGGGGGCCCCGCAGCTGGTGAAGCCCGAGGAGACGCTGGCGCAGCTGCGAATCCTCGAGATGGGAATGGCGGGTCTGCGGTGACCGTCGAGGAGGCGCTCGCCGTGCTGGGACTCAAGTCCGCGGCGACGAGCGAGGAGGTCCGCGTCGCCCATCGCGAGCTTGCGCAGATGCTGCACCCCGACAAGTTCTCCGGCAGCGCGAAGCTGCGCACCCGTGCCGAGCAGCAGATGCGCCTGGTCAACGAGGCACGCGACGTGCTGTTGGGCGATCGCGGGCGGACGAGGGGGGCGAATGTGCCCCGTGCGGGATCGGCGCGGGCGTCCTCGGGTGCGGGCTCGAACGCTCACGGAGCCGCTGGGCGCACGCCTAGGCAGATCGCCTTCGAGGCGGAGGCACGCGCCCATGCTGCGGAATCAGCACGGCTCATGGTGGTCGCGCAGGCCCGTACGCTGCGCGAGCGGCGCCAGGGGATGGTCACGCTCGCGGTTGCCGCCGGCGTGGTCATGCTCGTCACCTACCGTATGAGCGGTATGCTGGGCACGATCATCTTCTCGGTTGCGTCCATGCTGGTCATCTGGGGCTTGGTTGATATCTTCACGCTCTCCAACCAGGTGAAGGTGCTGTCGCGTCGAGCGCGTGAGCTGATGACGCAGCGCGACCGCGCCCGTGCCGTGGCGGATGGGGCGCGTTCGCTCTGATGCGTCTTCGCCCGCGACGCGCTCGAGGTGCCGTGATTGAGGCGTTGCGCGGTGAACGCGATATCCCGTGCGGCGTCCGCCGCGACGGGGCCGTGCTAGAATGACGCTGCCCGGCGCGCCGCCGCCGCGGCGCGAACGGTGCGAAGGAGGTGCGCGCATGGGCGCCCAGCAGAATTCCGGGGCGGTCTCGCCCGAGCTCGATGAGATGGTGTGCGACCTGATCGGTTACGCGCTCGACGCGCTCGCCGACGGAGAGGATCCCGGCGTGCTCGCCTGTGCCGAGGACGCACACGGGGGCCGTATCGAGGCGGCCTTCTCCGATGACGGGGAAGAGGCCTGCATCGAGGCGGCACAGGATTTCATCCGCTTGAACCGCAACGGCAGCGCCCAAGACGGCATGGGTGAGATCGATCGCTACGCCATCGCCTGCACGGGAGCGGTCGAGCTTGACGGCACCTATTGCGACGCGATCCTGGTGAGCTTCTACGAGCGTTCGCTTCCCTGCGGGTATTCCGCATACGTGCTCTTCGAGAACGCCGGTGCCGGCGACGAATTCGCCTGGGCCGAGCCCGCGCCCGCGGGCGAGGAGGAACCGCTTATCTAGTCCGGGTGCTCGACGCCCCTCGCTGTGGAGTCCCCGCCGTGTTGACGTCGCCTGCCCATCAAGCTTTCTCTCATCTTTCTATCTAACTTTCCATGATAGAAAGATGATAGAAAGTTAGATAGAAAGCTTGAGGTGTGCATTCGGGCCGGCTGCTTGCCATGCATGTGGAGCGCGTTTGCGCTTACGAAACGAAAACAGCCGTTGACCGGCATATCGTTTACTATAGAGGGCGTTTGCGCTAGCAGCGCTTTGGCCTTGTGACCTGTTGGTCCGGCCGATAGCTCTGCCGCGCATTCTGACTGACACCGTCTACAACCCGGCGAGTCCGACGACGTGCCCTTCGCCTGCGCGATTTCTGAGCAAGCGAAGCTGAGCGCGGGCGAAGGGGGTACGTCGTCGGGCAACTTCGGGGATAGAAGAGGCAAGGAGAGCTGCAAGTATGCGCGTCGAGAACCTTCGCAACATAGCCATCATCGCCCATGTCGACCATGGCAAGACCACGCTCGTCGACAAGCTGCTGCGCGCCACGGACGCGTTCCGCGCCAACCAGCAGGTCGAGGAGCGCGTGCTCGATTCCAACGACCAGGAGCGCGAGCGCGGCATCACCATCTTGGCCAAGAACTGCTCGATCGAGTACAAGGGCGTCAAGATCAACGTCATCGACACCCCGGGTCACGCCGACTTCGGCGGCGAGGTGGAGCGCGTGCTCAAGATGGCCGACGGTGCGCTGCTGCTCGTCGACGCCTTCGAGGGCCCCATGCCGCAGACCCGTTTCGTGCTCTCCCACGCGATCGCGTGCGGCCTGCAGATCATGATCGTCATCAACAAGATCGACCGCCCCGGCGCCGAGCCCGAGCGTGCCTACAACGATTGCCTCGACCTCATGGCCGATCTGGGCGCCACCGACGAGCAGCTCGAGTTCGCCATGGAGCACGTGGTGTACGCGAGCGCGGTGAACGGCTACGCGCGCCTGGACCCGCTGGCCGATGGCGACGACATGTACCCGCTGCTCGATATGATCATCCGCGAGATGCCCGCGCCCGAGGTCGACGAGAACGCGCCTCTGGCCATGCAATGCGTGACGATCGACCACTCGAGCTACGTCGGTCGCATCGGCATCGGCCGCATCTACTCCGGGACGCTCCACGACGGCGACAAGATTCTCGTCGTGAAGAACGACGGCAGCTCGAGCGTCCAGACCGTCAAACAGCTCTTCACCTTCGACTACCTGGGCCGCACCGAGTGCGCCGAGGTCCACGCGGGCGATATCGCCGCGGTGGTGGGCATCGACCACACCGATATCGGCGACGTCTACACCGACGTCGACAACCCGGTGCATCTGGACCCGATCGAGATCGATCCGCCGACGCTGTCGGTCGTCTTCGAGGCGTCGACCTCGCCGCTCGTCGGCCGCGACGGCGACATCGTGGGCGCCCGCCAGCTTAAGGAGCGCCTGGCCACCGAGGCCGAGAACAACGTGACTATGCGCATCGAGGAGCTGGAGGACAAGAGCGGCGTCGAGGTCTCGGGCCGTGGCATCCTGCACCTCTCCGTCCTCATGGAGACCATGCGCCGCGAGGGCTACGAGTTCCAGGTGGGCCGCCCGCGCGTCCTGATCAAGAAGGACGAGCACGGCAACCGCCAGGAGCCGATTGAGCAGGCCGTCGTGGAGTGCCCGGACGAGTACGCCGGCAAGGTCATCGAGATCTTCGGCAACGCCGGCGGTACCATGACGAGCATGCACGCGGGCACCACCGTGACGCATATCGAGTTCAGGATCCCGACGCGCGGCATCATGGGCCTCAAGAACCGCATCCTGAACGTCACTCACGGCGAAGGCGTGTTCTACCACACGTTTTTGGAGTACGGTCCCTTCGCCGGCGACCTGGGCGGCCGCAACAACGGCGCCATGATCTCCATGACGACCGAGAAAGCCGTGGCGTACGCGCTCGGCACGCTGCAGGAGCGCGGCACGCTTTTCGTCGAGCCGGGAACCGAGTGCTACGAGGGCATGCTCGTGGGCGAGCGCAACAAGCCGGGCGACATGGTCGTGAACATCGCCCGCACCAAGAACCTGGGCAACCAGCGGTCCTCGACCGCGGACATCGCCGTGCAGCTCACCCCGCCGCGCACCTTCACGCTCGAGGAGGCGCTCGAGTACATCGCCGACGACGAGCTGGTGGAGGTCACGCCCAAGAACATCCGCCTGCGCAAGCGCATCCTGAACGCGATCGAGCGCAAGAAGGCCGCGGTTCGCTCCGGCCAGGTCAACAAGTAGGTTCGCAGCGACATTCGCCGGCGCCCGATAGGGTTCGAGCCGCCGAGGTCCATCGTGACCCCGGCGGCTTTTCGTCATTGTCCCCTTGATTCCGCCTGGGCTTATGTAAGCTTTCCATTCAGGAACCCCGGCATCGGTTGCTCCCCCTGTTCCTGTCTTCGAACAAGGCAACCCCTCCCAACATAGTCGTGTCCGGGCGAGATGCTACGTTGATTAAGGCTAGTGTTGTACCGAGTTGATAACAAATATGTTATCATTTGGGAGGCGACACGTATCATCTTGTTGGCTATGAGAAGGCGAATGGAGATGTTCCCATTGAGATGTTCCTTGATGGTCTTCCATTGAAACTGCGCGAGAAAACGATGAGGAGCCTAAGCGTGCTCGAGGAATTCGTTACGCAGCTTCGAGGAGATTCAACAAGGTATCTTCGTGACGGGGTATTCGAGCTGCGGTCGCGCTTCGGAAGCGACATCACGAGGATTATGTATTTCTTTGTTGCAGGCAAAACAATCGTTTTGACCCACGGCTTCATCAAAAAGAGCCAGAAAACACCTCGTGAAGAAATCAGGCGCGCCCTTCGATATAAGAAAGACTGGGAGGAGCGATTCGGAAATGTGGACCTTTGAAGAGTATAAGGCGCGACAGTTGGAGAATTCGGAGTTCGCCAAGGTCTGGGAAGATGGGGAGAGCGAATTTCAGATTCAGAGGGCACTTATCAAGGCGCGGCTCGATGCGGGTCTTTCCCAGCGGGACCTGTCGAAGGTGTCCGGGGTACCGCAGAAGACGATCAGCTTGATAGAATCGGGCGGTAACACAACCTTCAGCACGCTTGGCAAGCTGGCAAGGGCGCTGGGTAAGGTTGTGACGGTGCGCTTCGAGGATCCGGTGTCTACGAGCAAGGGGCTAACGGTGCAGTAGGTCGGAGCCGTCCTGCTCAACGGTCACGTTAATGTCGGCGGTGCTGTCTCCCCATAAGCTGACCGGGCTCTGTTCGCCTTCCGACCTTGCAACGGCACCGAATGCGTCGACGCCCTCGGACGCTCGTCGGCCGCCGCCTTCTAGAGACGGTTCCTGCATGCGCCGCACGTCCTCGCGCTCCTGTTCGCGACGGGCGATTGCGGCGAGGTTGGAGCGGCGCAAGCGGGCAAGGCCGGAAACCTGGCGGTTCAGGCGCCTGTCGCTCGCCGGCTTCAGGGGCAGTTTGTCGAGGACCTCGGGAACGGCACTGGCGAGGTCGAGGTCTGCGGGCGAGACGATGTTGTAGCGAAGCGACCACCAGCGAAGCCCCATCGTGACCACCACGCACAGGACGACTGCGAACACATGCGATATTCCCGAGCTGGCAAGCGCGACGTATACCGTGGCACCGGCGATGGCGGCGACGGCGTAGAGGTTGCTTGGCTGGAAGATATAGGGAACCTGGCCCAGGCACACATCGCGGAGCATGCCGCCGCCAACTCCGGTGAAGAACCCCATCATGACGCAAACCGTGGGGGCGAAGCCGTAGACGAGCGTCTTATCGGCACCGGTTGCCGCGTAGAGCCCCACGGCGAAGATATCCAGAATCGCGATCAGGCGGTCCTGGTTCTGAACGAGCGAGGGGATGAGGAACACCACCACCGCGGTGATGATGGACGCCGGCAGCGCCAGCGGCTGGTTCAGGATATAGACGTTTCCCACCTGCAGCACCATGTCGCGCAGCAGGCCGCCGCCCAGACTGCAGAGCACCGCCAGGCAGACCGCGCCCACCAGGTCGAGCTTCTTCTCGCGCGCGGTGAGCGCGCCCGAGACCGATGCGACGACGATGGCGACAAGCTCGAGCCAGAACGGCACCGCGACGGGCTCGCTCGACGGGGCCTCGGCGAGGACCATCGCGAGCGTCGCGGGTATGGTGGCAAGATCGCAGGGCATGGGGCTCCAAGGGGGACGATTGCCGGCAGGAGGCGTGTCGGCGCGGCACGCGCACCATCCGATATCTTAGCCCGTCCGGCCCGTGTGCGCACCGCGCATCGGGGAGGCGCAAAAACAAAACCGGGCCCGTTTCCGAACCCGGTCTGGCGCGCTATCTGGCGGAGGAGGAGGGATTCGAACCCTCGTGACCTTATACAGGCCAAACGGTTTTCGAGACCGCCGCATTCAACCACTCTGCCACCCCTCCGCATGGGGTGAATACGGCGCGCACGAGGCGCGCCGCGGGTTTAAGGCAACTGGCGGAGAGTCAGGGATTTGAACCCTGGAGACGCTTTTGGCGCCTACACGATTTCCAATCGTGCTCCTTCGGCCACTCGGACAACTCTCCGTGAGCACAGGAAATTGTACCGTATATCAGATGCATTGCAAATGCGTTTTTTGCGATGCCCCGTCTTAGGGACGGCTTCGGGAACTTGGCCTCAAAGCCGTCGGTCCGGTTCTCCTTTCCGTCGCGATTACTTAAAGATGGCTTATGCCGGGCGGAAGATGGGCTTAACGGGCGCGAAGGCCCGTGCGTTCGGTGCCCGGGGTCGGTAAACTGATGATGACGGAATATGACGACGGTGCCCCATCGTGCACCGTCGATAGGTATGCGGGTCCGCGGCATGCGCCGCGGGACGGTGCGGACGCGATGCGGGGAAGTGATCTTGTGGCACGTGGCGAATCGCAGGGGCTCGTCCCCTCGTTGCGCATGCTCGTCTCCGAGCCGGGCTGGTTGCGCACCGTCGCGCTCGTGGCGCTCATCGCATGGGTTCCCATCGTGGGGCAGGTCGCCGTGCTGGGATGCGGGCTCGAGTGGGCGCGTCTTACGGCATGGGGATCGCGCGGCGGGCTTCGCCAGCGGGGGATCGACGTCTCCCGGGCTGCCGGCACGGGCGTCCGCGCGTTCATCATCTGCCTTGCCATGGCGCTCGCCGCCGGCATCCTACTCGCCGCCGTCTTCGGATGGGGCCGGCATGGCGTCATCTCCTACCTGCCGCTGCGCCTGGGCTCGATCGCGCTCGCGGCGGCGAGCGCGCTGGTCGACCTTTCGCCCGCAGGGCTTGCCGGAATCTTGCTGTCGCTGCTTGCGGCGACGTTCATCATGGCGGCTATGATGCGCGCCACCCTGTACGACGACTTCGCGGCGGGATGGCGCCTCGACCGCCTGGTCCAGATGGTCGCGCGCGACCCGGTGGGCTTCCTGCATGTATGGCTTGCGGTGGTCGCCGGGTGCGTCGTCTCGGTCGTCTACATCCTTTTCACCGTGATGCTCGGCGGCGTCGCGCTGCTGAGCGGGCTCTACCTCCTGTTCTCCGACGAGGGGATCGCCATGGGTGCGCCGCTGGTGCCGGGCGCCATCGTCGAGGAACTGGTCGAAGGCGTTGCCGGCATCGGTGCAGGGCCTTTGGTGCTGCTTGCGATCGCGGCGATCATCGCGATCTACGGACATTCGCTGATCACCGTTATGACGCAGCTTGTCTCGCTCAACGCGGTTGGGCAATGGTTCGCGGGGTTCGACGTTGCGCGCTGGGGCGTGTCGTCGGCACCGTTGCCCGCAGGCGTCCCCTATGGGCGCGCGGGCACAGCACCCGACGCACCCGGTACCTCCTTCGGTAGCCCGGCATCGCCCGGTGCGGTGGAGCGCGAGGACGGTCAAAACCCTGCGACATCGCGTGCCGTTGCCGATTCGTATTGGGATGAGGTGGACGGCTGACGGCCGGCGCGGGCCTTGCAGTACAATAGCCGTGTCAACAGCCGCGCGGCCAGGTACTGCGCCGACCCGATAGGAGCCCGCATGATCGATCGCTACACCCGTCCCGCCATGGGCAACATCTTCTCGTTGGAGAACAAGTACCGCATCTGGCAGGAGATCGAGGTTTTGGCTTGCGAGGCCCATGCCGAGATGGGCAAGATCGGCATCACGCGCGAGGAGGCCGCCTGGATTCGCGAGCACGCCGACTTCAACAAAGAGGAGGTCGACGCGATCGAGGCCGTCACCAACCACGACGTCATCGCCTTCTTGACCAACATGGGCGAGTACATCGATAAGGACGTGCCCGAAGGCGAGCCCAAGCCCAGCCGCTGGGTGCATTTCGGCATGACCAGCTCCGACCTGGGCGACACGGCGCTCTGCTACCAGCTGGTGCAGGCCACGGACATCCTGATCGAGGACTGCCGGAAGCTGGGTGAGATCTGCCGCCGCCGCGCGTTCGAGGAGCGCCGCACCCTGTGCGCGGGCCGCACCCACGGCATCCACGCCGAGCCCATGACCTTCGGCATGAAGTTCGGCAGCTGGGCCTGGGAGCTCAAGCGCGACCTGGATCGTCTGCGCGACGCCCGCGCCAACGTGGCGTTCGGCGCCATCTCGGGCGCGGTGGGCACCTACAGCTCCATCGACCCGTTTGTGGAGGAGTACGTCTGCGAGCACCTGGGGCTCGTGCACGACCCGCTGTCCACGCAGGTCATCAGTCGCGACCACCACGCCTATCTGGCAGGGGTTCTCGCCACCACCGCGGCGACCTGCGAGCGCATCGCGACCGAGATCCGCAACCTGCAGAAGACCGACACCCTCGAGGCGGAGGAGCCGTTCAAGAAGGGCCAGAAGGGCAGCTCCGCCATGCCCCACAAGCGCAACCCCATCACCATGGAGAAGGTCTGCGGCCTCTCCCGCGTGGTGAAGGCCAACGCGCAGGTGGCGTTCGACAACGTGGCGCTGTGGCACGAGCGCGACATCTCCCACAGCTCCGCCGAGCGCGTGGCGCAGGCCGACAGCTTCATCGCGCTCGACCATATGTTCCAGTGCCTCATCCGCGTGGTCGACGGGCTGATCCTCTATCCCGAGCAGATGCTCGCCAACCTCAACAAGACGCGCGGGCTCATCTACTCCTCGAAGGTTTTGCTGGCGCTGGTCGAGACCGGCATCACGCGCGAGGAGGCCTACGCGATCGTGCAGGAGAACGCCATGGCCACGTGGCGCGAGGTGCAGCAGTGCCAGGCGGGCACCACGTTCCGCGAGAAGCTCGAGGCCGACCCGCGCTGCACCGTCGCATCCGAGGAGCTCGACCGCATCTTCGACCCCTGGAACTTCCTCACCCGTGTGGACCGCGTCTTCGACCGCCTGGAGGAGCTCGACTTCGCATAGCGTTTCGCAGATACGTCGACGCGCGGCGCCCCCGGCAGCACATCTGCCGGGGGCGCCGCGCCTGTTTTACACCGTAGACGAGCGGTCAGGACGCGTGAACATAGAGCGCGTGCTCCACGCTTCACGCAGCTGGGAAGCGTTGCTGACGTAACCTCAAACCGAGCGACCGTACTGCGAGATGTAATCCAGGATCTCCTGGCGCGAGTGCAGGTCGGTCTTATCGTAGATGCGCTTGATGTGCGTGTGGACCGTGTTGGTGGAGAGCTGTAGCTCCTCGCTCACGCGCGCCTGCGTGTGGCCGAGCGCGTAGAGGGTGAGCACTTCGATCTCGCGGCCGGTGAGGCCGAAGCGCTGCCCCATCTCGATGACCGAGGTGGCGATATGCACGTCGGGCGTGGCGCTGGGCAGGCTGTTTTCCGTCTCGGGCGGCACCCCCATGATCTTCATGAGCGGAGGGTCTGCAGGGGCTGCCTGCCCGCTCTCGTCCCCGGTGGTCGGGTCGGTGGCCGACGCCGTCTCCGCCGCCGGATCGGAAGCATCCACCGCTGCCGAACCGGGCTGCGCGGCGCGCTCCGTATCGCCCAGCAGCTGGGTGAGGACCACGTAGATCGAGGCGATCAGGAAGGTCGCCATCACGGCGATCGGCAGGCCCTCGCGCCCCGGCGCGATGCGGCCTATGAGCGCGCTTGCCCCCATGCCCGCGACCGTGAGGACGTTCATCGCCGTCCAGGTGATCGTGGTGTAGAAGTACGGATCGCGTGCGCCGAAGCTCACGAACGCGACCGAGAGGTACCAGACGAACCCGCGCAGCGCCAACGCCGCGAGCGTGCAGGCAACGCCGCCCCAGCTGCGCGCGGCATCGCCCGCGGAGAGCAGCACCATGCCCAGGCAGAGCAGGACGCCCATGCCGAACCAGATCGCCGTGGCGCCGCCGCGATCGGGATGCCGATCGAGCTCCCTGCCGCACAGGAGCGCCGCACCCGCGCAGGCGATGGGAATGGCGGCGCGCTCGGCAAGGCCGAAGGCGGCGGAGCTGCCGGCGGGGAAGGTGGCGCCCATACCGCAGGGGATGGCGATAAGGCAGATGCCGAGCGCGGCCGCCGCGAGGTAGCCGCGACTCGAGAAGCGGTGCTCGCCGGTGCCGAAGTAGGTCTCGGAGACGGCAGGGTGCCCGTCGCTCGGAACACCGACCTCCCGCGACCAGCGGACGAGGCCGAACTGGATGAACGACAGGGCGAAGGCGCCGCCGTGGCGCACGGCGTCGCCGAACCCCAACGCGAAAGTGATGAGCTCGCCCAGGGCAAGTGCGGCGAGCGCCACCTGCGCGACGGCAGCCGAGGAGGTGCCGCGCATCTTGCGCAGCCAGTAGAACCCCAAAAGCGCCGAGCCCGCGCAGCACAGCGCCTCGAGGGGCATCACCACCAGGCCGGTCGGTGCGCTGCCCATGGTGTCGAGGAAGGTGAGGGCGAGGGCGGTGATGCCGGAGGCGTGCACCGCGAGGAAGGTGGTGAGCGAGACCGCGCGCTTGCCCAGCCGCCCGCAGGAGATGGTCGCGACGATGAGGATTGCGGCGAGCGCGCATACCGTGATCAGGGTGACCGCCTCGAGGGACGGCGTGCTCGAACCCGTGTGGGCGTTCAGCACGGTCAGGTTGAAGACGGCGGACGAGAGCGCGAGGCCCAGGCAGGGCGGAACGAGCGCGATCCGAGGATCAGCGGTGTCCCCTGTCGCATCGATCATCATCCGTCACCTCCCCACCCATCACATGCCGGGCGTCGAACCTTGCGGGTCACCTATAACAGGTGAATAGAAGTATACCTTGTACTAAACTGGTTTCCATACGCAAGCACGATATCAGAGGAGGGACGCGATGGACGAACAGCCGATGGCAGCCGTTCCGGTCGCGCCAGAAGAGGAGCGCGCAGACGCCGTCGCTCCGGTCGCTGACGAGCGAGGCGGGCAGGGGGAGCCGGGCGTCCTTTCAGCGGGGGAGTCTCCTGCGACCGAGGAGGAGCTCGCCGAGGTTCACGCGCGCAACGCCTTCATCCGCGCGGCGGATGCGGCCCTTGCCGACATGCGCCAGCGCTCGTACGAGGGCAAGCTCACCGCCGCGTCGCGGTGGCGCAAGCGCGCGTTCGCGCCGGAGGGCATGGATGCGGCTGCGTTCGAGGAGCGGCTTCTTGACTATATCGACCAGCGCGACCATGCCGAGGCGAAGCCCGTCATGGGCGCGGTGCGCGCCCCCCGTCCGCTTGAGGTCGAGCTCGAGGGCGGGGAGGTCTCCGACGACGAGCCGCTTCCGGACCTCGATGTCTCCGATGTCGCCGTGCTCACGGGAAAGAAGGGCATCTATCTGTATTCGGTGGCGCTGCTCTCGCACAGCTTCGCGAAAGCGCTCTACCACACGGCGGAGGATAACGACCTGGCAACCTTCGTCGATGTGGTGCGCACCGAATCCAGCGTGTACCCGCGCCCGGTGGCGATCCAGTCGTTCTCGAACCCACCGTACCTGTGGCCGCGCGAGCGGACCCGCCGCGCCTTCGACGAAGCGGTGTCCTCAGGGTCCTTCCCCGATATCCACGAGGTGAGGACCTCGTACGGGACCCCGTATTACTATTCGGACCTCTATCTCAGCGAGGCGCAGGCGGCCTCGCTCGCCCAATGGGACGGCGTCGAGCGCGGCGCGAACCCCTGATTCACCTGAACACCGGCGCGACGGGGGGAACCGCCGCGCGCCGGGATCCTGCCGACAAGCACATCGACCGAGGAGAAGCCATGCCCAAGCAGCGCCTGACCGAGGACACGCCCTTCCTGCGCACGCCCGATATGTACCAGATCGAGAAGGACGCGCCCATATCCGAGTACGACCGCAAGACCATCGAGCTCATCGCCGCCACCTCCAACGGCGGCGTCCCCGATGGCGCGAACGCCTTCGCAAGCGTGGGGAAGGAGAAGCGCGGCACCGTGCAGATGCAGCTCTTCGCCCTGATCGATGCCGACGAGGAGCGTTTTCGCGAGGTGGGGTTCCGCAGCCACGGATGCCTTGCAGCGATCGCCTGCGCGATCGCGCTCAGCGACCTCCTGCGCGGAAAGACCCTTTCCGAGGCGCTCGCCATCACCGCCGACGACATCCAGGAGGTGACCGGCCCGCTTCCCACCAGTCGCGCCTACACGCTGGTGTTCGCCCTGGAGGCGATCCGCGCGCTCGTGGGGGATTACCTCGTCCACACCCGCCAGGCGACCCTCGCCGAGCTGGACGCCCTGGTTCCGTGCGAGCGCCTGAGCGTGCCGTGCATGCTTACCGAGAACTGCTCGCTGCGAGACAGCCGCGTGGAGCTGGAGATGCGCGAGCGCGAGCAGACCGCCTGATCGGGGCGCTCACCTCAAATAGGTGACAGAACCGAGCGGGAATTCTTGGACGTGAGAGGCAAATTACCCGAAAGCAGGTGAGGAACCAGACCGTAAAAAGGTGACAATGGTACGCGGCATATTGCGCGCATCGCCGCGCGCATCGTACCAAGGAAGCGGCGGTCGCAAGAGACCGCCGGATACGTTAGGGGAGGGAACTATGAAAGAGAACACCGCCTTGGAGCAGGCCGGCTCCGGCGCGGATCGCCTTGACTCCTTCTTCACCCGTCGCGGGTTTGTGAAGGTGTCCGGGGCGTTCGTGGCGAGCATGGTGGCTCTCGGGCTGCTCCCGGAGACGGCATTCGCCACGCCGACGAGCTCGAACGGCGCCGTGGACTACTATGCGGTGCCCAGCCACGTGCTCAAGGTGAACCGTGCTCGCTGCACGGGATGCCAGCGCTGCGAGATGTCCTGCACGCTGACGAACGACGGCGTGAGCCAGCCCGCAGCCGCCCGTCTGCACGTGCGCGACCAGTTCAACTTCGGCAACGGTCTCGACACGAGCGACGGCACCTATTACTCCCAGGAGTGGCAGGTCCGCACGTGCCACATGTGCAAGACCGCGCTCTGCCAGACCGCGTGCCCGCACGGCGCCATCAAGACGCTCGACAACGGCGTGCGCGAGGTCGATCCCGAGGTGTGCGTCGGCTGCGGTGCCTGCGTCGCGGCCTGCCCGTGGAACATGCCCGTGGTCAACACCGTGACCGGCAAGTCCTCGAAGTGCATCGCCTGCGGCCGCTGCGTCGAGCAGTGCCCGAACGGCGCCATCGAGATGATCGAGTGGGAGGATGTCAACCACTCCTCCGGCCCGACCCGCTTCGAGACCACGTTCCCGCTCGTGACTGAGACGCAGGACTTCGTCGGCGGCGGCCACGTCGCTTAAGGTAAAGGAGTAACCAATGGCTGATACTGCCACTTTCGGTTCTTACGGTTGGATGGGCCAGATCGCCCGTGTCAACCTCTCGACCGGCGATATCTCGGTCGAATCCGACGAGGCGATGCAGGCCGATTACATCGGCGGCATGGGCTTCGCCAACAAGATCATGTACGACGAGGTGCCCGCCGGCACCGCCTGGGACGCGCCCGAGAACAAGGCCGTCCTGGCCGTCGGCCCCCTCACCGGTTCGGGCGTGCCGCTGGCCGGCCGCTCCACCTGGGCCACGCTCTCCACGTTCACCACGGATTACCTCGTGGTCGACGCGCACTGCGGCGGCAACCTGGGCGCCCAGCTCAAGTACTCCGGCCATGACGGCCTCATCATCGAGGGCGCTTCCGATAAGCCGGTCTACATCCTGATCGACGACGACAAGATCTCGATCGAGGACGCCTCCGCCGTCTGGGGCAAGGGCACCCGCGAGACCACCGAGGCGCTCTGCCAGAAGCACGGCCTCGACGCCTGCGTCGCCGCCATCGGTCCTGCCGGCGAGAACCTGCTGCCCTACGCCTGCGTCATGAACACCCGCTCGCACTCCGCGGGCGCGGGCCTCGGCGCGGTGCTCGGCTCCAAGAAGTGCAAGGCCGTCGTCATCCGCGGCACCAAGGCCGTGAACGTCGCCGACCCGCAGATGGTCTCCGACCTCTCCGACTACATGATCGCCGAGGTCATCGGCTCCAACAACAACCACGTGGTCCCCTCCACCCAGCAGTCCTGGGCCGAGTACTACGATGCCGGTTCGCGTTGGACCGCCAAGAAGGGCCTCTACTGGGCGCTCGCCGAGGGCGGCCCCATCGAGACCGGCGAGCCCAAGCCCTTCGAGCCCAACACCATGGGCTACCGCTGCATGAAGTCCACCAAGGACCTCGGCCCCGAGGCGGAGAAGTACACCGTCAAGATGGCCGGCTGCCACGGCTGC
>CASFIQ010000090.1 GCA_949294785.1 uncultured Collinsella sp. | reverse complement strand
GGCGGCGACGGTTGCGTAGTGGTAGCGGTGCAGAAGGCTCACGTCGCCCGTCGCCATCAGGTACGCCCCGGGTACGATGCCGAAGAGCGAGCCGAACGCGCCGAGCACACCGCATGCGAGCAGACGGGTTCGCGGAGCCATACCGGCGAGCATCCCGGTGTCGCCGCCGGTGATGAGGCCGCCGTTGTGGCGGATGATCGAGGCGAGCATCCCGGCTACGCTCGCGATCATGATCGCGATGCCGGCGGCGTTCGCCCACGCGGGCAGTACGCTCGGCAGCAAGAGCATGCAACCGATGCCCGTGGCGATAAGTCCGGCGCCGGTCTCGCGCGCGAGCGGGGCGAGCTCGGCGGCGGGCGTCGTGGCATAGTGGTAGCTGTGCAAAAGGCGCGGGCTGCCGGTTACCATCTGCCAGACGCCCAGAGCGACGATGCAGAGCCCGGTGCCGACGCCTATGGCCGTGCCGATGAGCGATTCCATGGGAGCCGCCTTTCACGATGCCGCCCGAACGCATTCGGGCGTGCGATACCATGCCCGCAATTGTAGTCCTGACGTCATGCGAATAACAGTAGCATGTACCAGGCAAAATGATGATGCGGCATGTTTGGCGCGCAGACGGTTCAGCTTGCGCGCGACAGGCTCAGCTTGCGTGCGGCAGGTCCTCCGTGCGAGGGAGCGGCGTATCGTCGGAGAGCACGCGGTCGAGCTCGACATCGAGTTCGGCCATGCGCTTCACCTGCGGGTTCTCAACGAGCGCGCCCTCTGCTATAACCAACAGCGGCCGGCGCAGCGCAGTGAGGTCCGCGAGCGGGTTGCCGCGCGTGACGAGGATGTCCGCCGCAAGCCCCTCGGCGATCGTGCCGCACGTGTCCTCGAGGCCCAGGATTCGCGCGTTGACCTGGGTGGCGGTGTGCAGAGCGAAGGCGTTCGAGACCTCGGCGTACTTGGCGAAGTAGGCAATCTCGCGCCACATGTCGTAATGCGTGACGTACGGGCAGCTCGAATCGGTCCCCAGGCCCACCGTGATGCCGAGCTCGAGCGCGCGCCGGGCGCTCTCGACGATGCCGGCGCAGACGATATCCCCGTTCACCTTCTGCACCTCGGTCGAGTGCGTCTTCTCGGCGGGGAGCTTCACAAACGGCAGCGCGGGCGAGATGGTGCAGGTGAGGGTGGGTGCGCGACCCGCGAGCTGCTTGCCCGAGCCGTTGAGGTAGAGCTCCTCGATCTCGGGCGTCAGGGGAGCGCCGTGCTCGATGGTGTCCACGCCGCCTATGAGCGCGGCCCGAACGCCCTCGGTGCTTTCCACGTGCGCCATGACGGGAAGCCCCGCCTCGTGACTTGCGGCGCAGGCTGCCTCGATCATCGCGGGCGGCATGCGCAGCACGCCCGGCTCGCCCACCTTCTCCGCATCGAAGACGCCGCCGGTCACGAAGAGCTTGATCGCGTCGGCCCCCGCCGCGGCGAGCGCGCGCACGGCATCGGCGGCCGCCTCGGGCGTCTCGCAGACCTCGGCGAAAAGCCCCGCCCCATGACCGCCGGGGACGGTGATGCCGGTGCCGGGTGCTACGATGCGCGGGCCCGTGAAGCGCCCGGAGCGGATCTGGTCGCGGCACCAGATATCGCCGAGTGCGGGATCGCCCGCGCCGCGCACGGTCGTGACGCCGCTGGCGAGCTGCGTGGTCGCCGCGGTCTTGATGAGGTGATGGATGAGCGCGCGGCCAACAGGGTTCGACTGCGCCAACTTGATGAGCGCGCCGGCGTTGCCCGAGCTCACCGGCGTTCCGCTACCGATGAAGTGCACGTGCAGGTTGATGAGGCCGGGCATGAGGTAGGCGCCGGCGAGGTCGATGATGCGTGCGCGGGACGCGAGGCGACGCGCGTGCGCCACGGCGTCGGAGCCCACGGGTGCTGCGGTCACGTGCGCGATGCGCCCGTCCTGCACGATGACGATGCGGTCGGGGTTGGGTTGCATATCGGCCGAGCCGTCCAGCACGGTCGCGTTGACGAAGGCGATATCCTGCTGCTGCACGGTCATGACGCTCCCATCTCCCACCGGCGATCGAGGTGCGGGCACCTGCTGCCGCGCGCCGTCCGCCGGTTCCGGTGCCCGCCGGCACGCTCTCAAACGATTCCCCTAAGCATACGCCGTTTGGCTTATGGATGGGAACGCGCAAATCGGCTGGTATAGTTGATTCGAGCAAGATGAAAGTTCTGGATGAACAGTTTCTGGCCTGCGCGAATGGGAGGACGCCATGAACGAGCTGGAGCCCAGGCACGGCACCGGTGCCGGTCCGTTGGACGGCCGCGTCCCCACGCGCATCTACGACGGGGGAGAGCTCGCCTACGAGGGCTCGACGGGTCTGCTGGAGCGCAAGCCGGCGATCCGCTACGGGCTCATCGGCCTCCTCATCGTCGCGAT
>CASFIQ010000089.1 GCA_949294785.1 uncultured Collinsella sp. | reverse complement strand
CCCCACCGGCCCCACGACACCGCCCCCCCGCGCGGCGCGGTTTCTGCTACGCGGCCCGCAATTGCGACCGCCAGCTGGGGGCCGCCCTCGGGGCCGGCACCACGCCGGGGGGGCGCCGCGGCAGCGGGCGCGGCCCCCCGCCTGCGGTCGTGGAGGAGGGTTGCGGTTCGGCGCCGCTTGGCGTCATCCTCTCGGCGCGAGCCTTTCGCGACAGGCATCGCAAAGCGCCGTTGCCTCGGCGGGCGATAGGTCGGAGCCGGGGTCGGTCTCCGCCCGCGATACGAGGTCCTCGACAAATCGGGCGAAGAGCTCGGCGGCGCCCGTTCCGTCATCGGCGGTGACGGCGGGGTCCGCGCCGGCATCGAGCAGGGTATCGATCGACATCAGGACCGCGTCGAGCTCGGCGGCGAGCGACTGCTCGGTCTCGAATCCAGCCACGGTGCCCGTGCAGGTCCACATGAGCGGGGTCCAGCCGGTCTCATCGTCGCGCACGTTGGGGTCGGCTCCGGCGTCGAGCAGTGCTTCGACCACATCGAGTTGCGAATACGTCTTCCATGTCGCGGCGATGAGCGGACGAATCTCGTAGGCGGTCGCCCCCTCGACATCCAGACGGGGAATCGGGGCGTCGAGGTCGATGGGCCGCCCGGACTCCTTCGCCCACCGGATGACCTCGGTGACGCTCTCGGCGCGACCGTATTCGATGGCGTGCAGCAGCAGGCGCTCGGGCGTCTCGCCCTCGTCGGCGTCGAAGGAGGCCGCCCCGGCGTCCAGGCGGGCCCGCAGCACGGCCGCATCATTCGAGCGCGCGGCGTCCAGGCAGTCGTCGAAATCGGTCGAGGTCATCTCGAGGGCGACCGGCGCGATGAAGCGGACGCCGACGTATACCAGGGTCGGTATGCTGACGGCGAACAGGGCGATGGGGATGGCGATGAGCGCGCCGAGCTTCTTGCCCCGGGCGCGCCGGGCACCCGTGCGCACCGCGAAGACGATCGAGATGATGCAGGCGATGATGAACACCGCGGCGGCGCCGAAGAACGCCCCGGCGATGACGAAGCCGAGGCCGGTGAGTGCCAGCATCATGAAGAGCACCGAGCATCCACCCATGGTGACCTCCTCTTGCTCGACGCGACAACGCGATGCGGGGACGGTTTCCCCGTCAGCATCTCAAGTATAGGGCGATGCGGGCGGGCCTGGCGGATCACGCGGGCCGCAGAAGGGCTCGCGGGCGATAGGGCGCTTACGTGTGATGTGGCAGCTTCTTCTCGAACGCGCGGCGGGCACCGGCCTCCTCGGCGTCGGCAAGCGGTGTGAGCGGCGCCGCGATGCCGCGTTGACGCAGGGCCCAAGCGATCAGCCAGTCGGCGAGTGCGGGGTTCTTCGAGAGGACCGGCCCGTGGAAGTAGGTGCCCACGAGGCCGTGGTGTACGATGCCCTCGAAACCGTCCTTGCCGTTGTTGCCCGTGCCCGCGACGACGCTCGTCCCGAGCGGCTTCTCATCCGCATCCAGGTAGGTGCGGCCGCCGTGGTTCTCGAATCCCAGGATATCCGCGCCTGCGATCTCGGAGCGCACGGCGACGTTGCCGATCAGGCGGTCGGTGGGGTTGTCGGCACGGCGCGTCTCGATGCCGATGACGCCCAGGCCCTCGATCTTCTCGTCTCCCAGGAAGTAATGGCGGCCCAGAAGCTGGTAGCCGCCGCAGATGGCGAGCATGGCGCCTTGCTGCTCGTTCAGGTAGCGGTCGACCTCGGCGCGATGGCGCATGAGCTCGTGCTGCACGGCCAGCTGGTCGCGGTCGGCGCCGCCGCCTATGACGGCGATGTCCGTGTGCGAGAGGTCGGCTTCCTCGCCGCGGTTCAGGGAGGTGACGCGAACCGGGATGCCGCGCCAGCGGCACCGGGCGGCGAGGATCGCGACGTTGCCGGTGTCCCCGTAGAGGTTGAGCTCTTGCGGATAGAGGTGGCAGATGGTAATCGGGTTGTCGGCGAGCGCGGCATAGGGCTCGGCGACCTCGCCCGGAGCCACAAGCGACCAGGTGTCCCAGGCGATCTCGGCGGCGGTGGGGGAGCTCTCTTGGGGGGCGGGGTCTGCAGATGCGCCGTCGCCCGCCGCGCTTTCCGGGGCGGCGCCGCCGGTCGCGCCGGCGCCTTCGGAATCGTCGCCCCCGATGGGCGCCTCCTCGCGTGCCGCGCGGTCGAGCTCATCGGTGAGCTCGAGCGTCGCGGTGTAGTTCGCCACGATGTAGAGCGTCTCCTGCGCATCGATGCCGCGGGCCTGCTCGATCGCGTCGACGCCGCCGCGCACGATGCGCGCGGGGACGCCGGCGTATTTCAGGCGCACCTGCAGGTCCTCGGCGCGCGTCCCGCCGGCGAACACGGTGAGGCCGCGCAAGGCGGCGAGCCGCTCGAAGTCCACGTCGTAGATCCAGGAGATGTCGTGCCCGTCGGCATCTTTATCGTTGATGAAGAAGGCGCAGGTGCGAGCCCCCGTCTCCTGCACGATCTGGATGATGCGGTCGAAGCCCACCGGGTTCTTGGCAAGGTTCACCAGAAGCTTGCGCCCCTTGACGCAGCGCTTCTCCATGCGTCCGCGCGCCGGCTGGTAGCGGTCGAGCACCTGCTGGAAGCGCCGCTCGTCGCCGCCCGCGAGCCGCGCGGTTCCAAGCGCGGCGAGCGCGTTGTAGACCATGTAGAGGCCGTGGTAGCCGATCTCAAGCTCGAAGGAGTGCCCGTCCAGCCGGTCGGTGTAGCGGAACCGCTGGCCCTCGGGCAGAGTGTCCACGCCCGTGCAGGCGATGTCGAGCGCCGGCCGCTCCCACCCGCATTTCGGGCATCGGTAGCTGCCAAGTTGGCCGTAGAGCACGTAGTCGTACGCGAGCGGTGCGTTGCACGCCGCGCAGAAGCGGCTGTCCGAGACCTTGTCGGGGTCCTCCGATCCGGCCGGCCCGGTAAAGCCGAAGGCGATACAGCGGTTCTCCACGCGGCGCGCCACGCCGGCGCACAGCGGGTCGTCGGCGTTGAAGACGAGCGTGGTTTCGGGTGAGGCGGCAAGCGCCCCGGCGATCACGTCCTGCGTGTGGTCGATCTCGCCGTAGCGGTCCAGCTGGTCGCGGAAGAGGTTCAAGAGCACCAGGTAGCGGGGTTTCAGCTTGGGGAGCACGCGAGCGGTGTAGAGCTCGTCGCACTCGAAGCAGCCGACGATCCCCGTGCCCGTGGCCCGCGCCGCGCGCTTCGCGTCTGCGCGCCCCTCCAGGATCGCGCCGGCGATACCGCCCTCCAGATTGTTGCCCGCACGGTTGGTGATCACGGGCGTGCCGTCGGCGGCGAGCGCGTCAGCAAGGAGATTCGTGGTGGTGGTCTTGCCGTTGGTGCCGGTGACCACGACGCTCGTGGTGAAGAGCGGGCGCAGGGAGGCGAGGATGTTCGGGTCGAGGGCTATGGCGAGCGCGCCGGGGATCGACCCGCCGCGCCGGCGGAGCACCCGCTGCAATCCGAAGCGCGCCGCTCCGGCAGCGCCCGTGGCTATCGTGCTGCGAAGGCCCATGTTCGCTCCTCGCTCAGGGTCGGCAAGCCGGCAGGCTCGCGCGGCGTGCGCGCGGCGCCCGGTATGCCGGCGTGTGACGGGTAGATGAATGCATTGTAGCCGAGCGGGGCCGACGGCGCGCCGTGCCGTCCGTTAGAACAGCGAGGTCGCCTTGAAGACGGTCCCGATGGCGCGCTCGAGCTTGAGGTACGCCTCGGATTTCGCGCCCTTCATGGTCACGAGGCAGATGGGGATCTTGATCGCCTCGGATTTGTCGATGGGGACCACGCGGCTGTCCGAGAACGGCTTGCCGAACGGCGCCAGATAGACCGAGAAGTACACGGCGTCCTCACGGCTGGGCTTATGGGGCCCGGTGGGGCTGTTGTCGCCTTTGATGAGGTTGAACTTGGCGCCCCGCTTCAGGTACTCGTTCAGGATGGAGTTGTTGTAGCCGTCGAGCCCCTCGTTCCAATAGACGGGATAGGGCTCGATATCGGCCATGCGCACCGTGCGGTGCTTGGCGAGCGGGTGCGTCCGCGTCATGCCCACGCCGGTGGGGAGCTTGGAGATGACCACGCAGTCGGTATCGTCCGATTCGTAGGTCCCGATGGTGCACAGCGCGTCGAGCGCGCCGGAGCGCAGGCTCTCCACCGCGGCGGGGCCGGGGGCGACGATGATGCTGAGGTCGATACCCAGGCGCTTGCCCAGGATGCTCGCCACGCGGCCCATCGCGCGGTCGCCGTCTTTGAACGGCGGCGCGCAGAAGGCGGAAAGCAGGCTGTTCGGAGGGCGGTTCGTCGGAATCGTCTGGCAGAAGCCCTGCAGGTTCTCGAAGCTCGTGATGGTCTCTTTGGCGCGCTGGTAGAACGCCGTGCCCGGTGCGGTCGGGGAGACGCCGTGGCTGCCGCGCACCAGAAGCGGCGTTCCCACCTCGTCCTCCAGCTCGGCGATACCCTTCGAGACGGCCTGGACCGTGACGTTCTGCCGCTTGGCGGCGGCGGAAAGCGATCCGCCCTCGACGGCGGAAACCAGGTATCGCAGATGGCGGATGTCCATGCAGGGAACTCCTCGTATCGGGGTATACCAACAGGGGTACCCATACGAACGATATGGTGGGGCACTCAGTGCAATATTGTAGGATGTGCGCCGTCCGCGCGTACCGTACGGGAGCCTTCTCAACTCCCCGTTGATGATGGCGGTCGACGCGGGGGCAAGACGCCGCGCCGCGGCTCGTCGACGGCACGTCGACGTCGGCGCTGGTATCCGCTTCGCGGGGCGAGGGGCTCCCGCGGGGCCGGTCCACGCGGTCGCGGAGCGCCTATGGAGGAATGATGGGGGTAGCGATGCTCGACGCTCAGACGCTGCAGGCACTCGGCATGGCCGCGCTCGGCTGCGGGTTCACCTGGTTTATGACCACCGCAGGGTCGGCCGTGGTCTTTCTTACGGGGCGGGACCCCGCGCGCGGCAAGCTCATGCACCGCATCTTCCTGGGGTTCGCCGCGGGCGTGATGGTCGCTGCGAGCGTGTGGTCGCTGCTCAATCCCGCGATCGAGCAGGCGGAGGCGCAGGGCGTTCCGGGTTGGCTGCCCGCCGCGGGCGGGTTTCTTGCCGGCGTGGCCTTCCTGATCGCGCTCGACAGCCTGCTGCCGCACCTCCATATGGGCGAGGACGAGCCCGAGGGCCTGCCCTCGAGCTGGAAGCGCACCACGCTCATGGTTTCCGCTGTGACGCTCCACAACATCCCCGAGGGCATGAGCGTGGGGCTCATGTTCGCGCTTGCGGCGACCTCGTCCGGTGCCGCGGGAGAGGGGTACCTGGGGATGGCCTTCGCCCTCGCCCTGGGCATCGGGCTTCAGAACTTTCCCGAGGGCGCGGCGGTGTCGCTGCCGCTGGCGCGCGAGGGCTTCACGCGCGCCAAGGCGTTCGTCGTCGGTAGCCTGTCGGGCCTGGTCGAGCTCGTCTTCGGGGTCGCCGTGGTGCTCGCTGCCGGCTGGATCGAGCCGTTCATGCCGTGGCTTCTGGCGTTCGCCGCGGGGGCGATGGTGTACGTGGTGGTGGAGGAGCTCATTCCCGAGGCGCATCTGGGCGAGCACTCCAACGTGGGGACGCTGGGCGTCATCGTCGGTTTCGTGGTGATGATGGTGCTCGACGTCGCCTTGGGCTGAGGGCGCATCCCATTCCGCCGTGTGATCCCGCATGCGCTGCCGACCCGCCGGCCTCCGCCGTCGAGTCTCCTATCGCTTCCGGCGCGACCCCTATTGCGGAGGCTACGCGATTGTTGCCCGGCCTTTACCTTTGCCGAACGGGAGCGTGGTACCATCGTCGCGGCGTCGCACAGGGCCGTGTCCCCCTTCGGCGCTTCATTCCGCCGGCCGTCTCTTCGCGCCGGTACGGCTCGCGATCTGTCTAGGAGGCGTTTCGCACCCATGATCAAACTCTTCGCCTGCGATCTCGACGGCACGCTGCTCAACCTGTTCCACAACACCGACAAGACCATCCTCTCGTGCGTGGACGAGGTGGTGAGCGCCGGCGCGCATATCGCGATCGCGACCGGCCGCGCCATGCGCTCCACGAACGACCATGGTTTCGCGGGGATGCCGGTCGACATGCTGGGCTCGAACGGTACCATCGTGCGCGACCGCGACGGCAACCTGCTGAAAACCTTCCCGGTCGACCCCGCGGCGCTCGAGGACCTGCTGCGGGCGTTTCCTACCATCTGCTTCGATTGCTCCACGCCCGAGGGAACCTACATCCGCGGCACGCGCGAGCAGCGCGCCGAGGTCTTCCGCCACGACAACCTGGTGCGCCGCATCATCATGCGCGGCATGCGCGGTCCCATGAACTTTACCGACATGCATTTCAACCAGAGCGATGCCGACGTGCTCAAGCGCGAGGTCTGCAAGGTCAACTGCCGCGTCATCGATCCCGGCCTGCGCGACGACCTCTACGCCTACCTTGCCGACCACGCCGACAAGCTGGTGAACGCGCCCTTCAACCCGCGCATGTTCGAGATCACCGACGTCCACGCCAACAAGGGCGCGGGCGTGGCGTGGCTCGCGGCGCACTACGGCATCTCCGAGGACGAGTGCGCGGTCTACGGCGACGGCGGCAACGATATCGAGATGCTCAAGCGCTTCAAGCATTCCTACTGCCCTTTGAACGGCACCGATGAGGCGAAGGCCGCCGCCTCGAAGGTCATCGGCCACAACGCCGCGCACGCCGTGCCGCGCCACATCATGCGCACGCTCGCCGCCGACCGCGCCGCGCGCGAGCGCGTCCACATCTCCTAGGTCTCGTACCTCATGGCGGCGCGGTATCTGGTCGATTATGTGGAGCGGGAGCTCGCCACCTTCGACGAGCACCCTTTCTGCCCCGTGGACGCGGCGGTTCTCACGCAGGCGTGCATGATCGATGGCGCCGGGGTGGTGGGCGCCCCCTCGCGCATGCCCGCCCCGCTCGCGCGCGCCATCGCCCGGGTGGCGTCCCGGCATCTGGGCGTCACCTTCGAGTCGCTCGTCCGCGCCGAGCGTTTCGACGACATCTTCGTCGGGCTCGTGCCCGAGGACCTGAAGCGCCTGCTGTTCGCCCTGGTGGCATCGCCGCGCTATCGCGACCTGCGCATCAGCTGTCTTCGCGATGTCTTCGACGAGGCGTCGCACACGCAGTTTGCGGCGTGCGCCTACAGCTGGGTGGGGCCGCACGTCGACCGCCCGTTCAGCTTCGTGGCGTTTCGCGGTACCGATGCCCGCATCGCGGGGTGGCGCGAGAACTTCGACATGGTGCTCGCCCCGCGCGTCAACGCCCAGAAGATCGCCCGGGCCTATCTGGACGAGGTCGCGCCGCTCTTGCCGGGCGAGCTCATGGTGGGCGGCCACTCCAAGGGCGGAAACCTCGCGCTGTTCGCGGCGCTCTCCTGCACGGTGGGCGTGCGCGAGCGCATCGCGCGGGTCTTCTGCCTGGACGCGCCCGGGTTCAACCCGCAGACTTTTACGGATGCCGCCTACGTGCCGCTTGCGGGGCGCGTCTGGCGCTGCGTTCCGCAGGACTCGGTGGTGGGCATGCTCCTCGACTGCCCGATCGAATCGGTCACGATCGAGAGCTCCGCGGCGGGTTTGGACCAGCATTCGGTGTTCAGCTGGATGCTCGAGCAGCGGGGGACGGACGCCGGTGACGGCGCGGGCTGGGACTTCGTGTACCGCGATGAGCCCAACGACGCCTCGCTCGCCCTGCACGATGTGGTCGCCGAATGGCTCGACAGCATGGACGCTGCCGAGCGCGGGCGCGTGGTCGACGCGCTCTTCGACGCGATCGCCGCATCGGGCGCCCGCGATGCCCGCGATATCCTCTGCGGGGGGCAGGACGTGTGGCGACTCGTGCTCGAGGCGTCGCGCAACCTCGATGCGGACGCCCGCTCGACGCTGCGCCAGGCGGTCGCGTCGCTTGCCGCCATCGCCGCCCGGCGCGCGGGCAAGGATATCGCCGAAGCGTTCTTCGGCGGCATCGCGGACTGACCGCGCGCTGACCCGCCGCGTGCGGGGATCGCCTGGTCGATCTGAAACCGTTTCAGAAGATTCGATCGTCGATGAGCGAGGCGGTATCGCGCAGATATGCCTCGTTGGCGTCGTAGTTGAGGGTGAAGATGCACCCGTAGAGCACATCGAGCACAAACTGAAGCGCTTCGTGCGAGGCGAATTGCGAGATGCGTAGCTGCGGATGTTCGCGGTCGCTCACCTGAAGGTGCATTTTGATGTCAGGATGCAGCACGCCGGCCTCCTCGGTGCCGATAAGCACGATGGGCGTGCGGCGACGGTGCAGCGCGGCGAGAACCTGGGGGATGAAGGTGGCTCGTCCCGAATAAGAGATGACGATGGCGATTTTCTGGGCGGTTGAGCCTGCAGCGCAGATGCGTTGCTGCTCTCCTGAGCGGGGGATGAAAACGTTTCTCCCGATGAGCTGCATGCGGTATTGGAATGACTCCGCGGCGGTGAGGTTGTGCGAATGCGTGTAGATGTCGACTTCGCCCGCAGCATCGATTGCGCGTGCGACCTTGAGGAGCATCCCGAAATCGAGGCATTCCAAGGCATCCTGCAAGACCAGCTCGTAGAGCGATTTGAGTCCGCTGGCGATGGTGCGCGGCGTATCGCCGGGCGAGAAGGGGTGGTTGGAGTTTACCTGAGAGTCCTGAGAGCGCATCACGTTATGGCGGGCGAGCTCGGTTTTGAGCTCGCGATAGCCGGAAAGGCCGATCTTCCTGCAGAAGCGGCTGATGCTGGCGGTCGAGACATGGGTTTCGGCGGCGAGCTCGTCGATCGTGAAGCGGTCGATACCGTCGGGGAGGGCAAGGATGGCATGGGCGAATTGCAACTCGACAGGAGTAAGGCCGCCGCTGGAGTGAATTCGATTGACGATGTCCACGGTGCACCTCCAGACCGTTTTTTCAAAACTTATCAAATTTGACATCCAACCGACAAGAAAGATTGAAAAGCGTTTTCTGAATAACGCGCAAGGCAAGGGCTCCTTTGGACCGACGGCGATACTGCTCCTCGAAGGCAAGGCACAGACGATAGCCGAGGAGGATTCCCATGGGTACGACATCGAAGCCAGGCATCAAGATCGTCACCATCGGCGGCGGCTCGAGCTACACCCCCGAGCTCATGGAGGGCTTCATCAAGCGCTACGACGAGCTCCCCATCCGCGAGATCTGGCTCGTGGACGTCGAGGAGGGCCGCGAGAAGGTCGAGACCGTGGGCGCGATGGCCCAGCGGATGTGGAAAGCTGCCGGCCATGATGTCGAGATTCACGTGACGCTCGATCGACGCGAGGCCCTGCCCGGCGCCGACTTCGTGACCACGCAGTTCCGCGTTGGTTTCCTCTACGCGCGCATCAAGGACGAGCGCATCCCGCTTGCTCACGGCATGCTCGGCCAGGAGACCAACGGCGCGGGCGGCATGTTCAAGGCCTTCCGCACCATCCCCGTCATCGGCCAGATCATCGACGACATGCGCGAGCTCTGCCCCGAGGCCTGGCTCATCAACTTCACCAACCCGTCGGGCATGGTGACCGAGGCCGCCATCAAGCGCTTCGGCTGGAAGAGGACCGTGGGCCTGTGCAACATCCCCGTCATCTCGATGATGAAGGAGCCGGCGCTCATCGGGCGCGATCCGGAGGAGCTCACCTGGCGTTTCGCCGGGCTCAACCATTTCCATTGGCACAAGGTGTACGACCAGACGGGGGCGGATATCACGCAGGAGCTCATCGACCATGTGAACGACCCAGACGGTCCCTTCCCCGCCAACATCTTCTCCGCCGCGTTCCCCATCGATCTGTTGCATTCAATGGGGCTCATGCCCTGCGGCTATCACCGTTACTACTACATGGCAGACGAGATGCTCGGTCATTGCGTAGACGACTTCAAGATCAACGATACGCGCGCCGAGCATGTCAAAGAGGTCGAGGACGAGCTCTTCGCGCTCTATCGCGATCCCAACCTCGACCATAAGCCGCCCCAGCTTGCCGAGCGCGGCGGTGCCTATTACTCCGATGCCGCGTGCGAGTGCATCAGCGCCATCTACAACGATAAGCATGAGCACATGGTGGTCTCAACTGAGAACCGCGGTGCGATCAGCGAGCTTGATCCCACATCGATCGTCGAGGTCTCGAGCATCATCTCCGCGAAAGGCGCCGAGCCAATCGCGTGGGGCAAGATGCCGGTCGCAGAGCGCGGCTGGCTCCAGCTGATGAAGGCCATGGAGGAGCTCACCATCGAGGCGGCGCTCACCGGCGACTACGGCGTGGCGCTGCAGGCGTTCACCATCAATCCCGTCGTAGCCAAGAATCCCGAGGCGCGTGCGGTGCTCAACCAGCTGCTGCTGGCGCACGAGCGCTACCTTCCGCAGTTCGCGGACGCCATCCAGGAGCTGAAGGATGCCGGCGAGCGCGTCACCGATCCGGTGGTGCTCAAGCTCATGGCCGAGGGGAAGTGATTCGGATGGTGAAGCGTGCCGAACCGGGGCATGAGCTGACCACGCTGGTTGCCGGCGACCTTTCCATCACAGTCGATTCCTTCGGGGCTCAGCTTATGAGCATGATGTTCGCGGGAGGCGAATACCTCTGGCAACGCGACCCTCGCTTCTGGGGAAAATCTGCGCCCACGCTCTTCCCGAATATCGGCGTGGTAAGGGATGACCGTGTAGAAACCGCGCAGGGCACGGCGCATCTTCGCCAGCATGGTGTCGCCCGATGGCTCGAGCACGCGCTTGTCGAGCGCACCGCGACGCGCGCAACCTATCTGCTCGAGTCTTCGGAGGAGACGCTGCGCGATTTCCCGTTTCATTTCGCTCTTGAGACGAGTTATACCATCGTGCCTCCCGCAACGGTCGTCCATACGTTTCGGGTGGTCAATACCGGGGCGGTCGATCTGCCCTTCAACATTGGCAGCCACCCTGCATACAACCTGCCGATGCCCGGTGCGGAAGGGGAGCGCTTCGAAGATTACGAGGTTCGTTTCACACGTCCGTGGTCTCCCGTGGTGCCCGTCGTCCTTGACGATACGAAGCTCATGGACTACTCCCGCGCTTACCGGCCGTTTAGCGCAAGCGATCGCCTTGCGCTCGACCATTCGCTATTCGATCACGACAACCTCATGTTCGAGCATGTTCCGGGTTCGACAATCGAGCTCGTGGGAACGAAGAGCGGTCGCGGGCTCAGGTTCGATTTTGCCGATTTCCCCTATCTGGCCATTTGGTCGCCTGCGGGAGAGGCCCCGTTTCTCTCCGTCGAGCCGTGGACGGGCCATGCCACCGCGATCCACGAGGATGACGTATTCGAGCACAAGGCGGGAACGATCATCCTTCGGCCCGGACAGGCGGATGTCCGCTCGTTTGCGGTGACCGTTTTGGAAACGGGTGCCGCCGGTGATGGGTGTCAAAACATCCCGTTGAACAACGTCTGACGGGAGTTCGCAATCTTACGCACGCGTTTCGGGCAAGGGGAAGCCGGCATTCTCGGGTTCGGGCGCGAGCGGGGTTGATAGCAAGTTCGAAATCATGCATGGAAAGGGAGGACGGTATGGATAAGCTCAAAGCGGCATTCCAAAGCTTTAGCCGAAACATCGTCGATCCGGTGCTGTATCTCGCGGTCACCGGCATCATTCTCGCCATCTCGACGGTGTGCTCGCTCGCAACGGGGCTTGTCGCCGATTTTGGCACGTTGCTGAATGCGGCGACCAATTCTGCGGTGATCGGCAATCTCTCGGTCATCTTCGCCGTGGGCCTGTGTGCAGGCTTTGCCAAGAAGCAGAAGGCGAACGCCGCGGTGCTCGGCCTCATCAGCTACCTCATGTTCCTGTACGTTAACAATTCCTACCTCACCCTGACGGGGCAGCTCGCCGAGCCCGGCGTGCAGGGCCTCATGGGCACGGGCCAGGCGACGGTTCTTGGCCTGCAGGTAACAGATCTCAATGTCTTCGGCGGTGTCTTCATCGGCTGCCTCACGGGATTCATCTACAACAAGCTCATCGACATCAAAGTCCCTGATTACGTACGCATCTACGGCGGCCCGCGTCTTGCGCTGCTCGCCATGATTCCCATCATGCTGCTGATCTCGATCGCGGCGACGATCGTGTGGCCGCCGATTGCGGACGCAATCAACAGCGCCTCGGCGCTTATCAACGCGTCGGGTGGGTTCGGCCTGTTCGTATACAGCTTCCTGAACCGCTTCCTGATCCCGGTTGGCATGCACCACTTCATGTGGGTGCCCTTCGACTACTCCGCCATCGGCGGCACCGCCACCATCGCGGGCGAGACGGTTGCCGGTGCGACCAACATCTTCTACGCCGAGCTGCCGCTCATCGCTGACGGCACCATCACCACCATCGACCCGTCCGTGCGCTTCGCGATGTTTGGTTTTGGCAAGGAGTTCATCACCCTGGGCATCGTGCTCGCCATGATCCACGCCGCGCGCCCCGAGAATCGCAAGGCTGTCGCCGCGATGCTCGTGCCGATCTACGTGACGGCGGCGCTCTCGGGCATCACCGAGCCGCTCGATTTCCAGATCCTGTTCGCATCCCCGCTGCTGTGGTTTGTCTATAGTGCGCTCGTGGGCCTGTCCGAGGTCGTGCTCTACCTTATCGGCGTGCGCGTCCTCAACATGTTCGGCTTCATCGAGCTGTTCACCGTGAACACATCCCTTCCCTGGGACGTGACGAAGTTCCCGCTGTGGTTCGTGGTCGGTGCCGTGTTCGTGGCGCTTACGTTCGTGATGTTCCGCTTCCTGATCGGGAAGTTCAACTATCCGTCTCCGGGCCATCGTGCCGACTGGAGCGCCGAGGTCGATGGTGCCGAGGCGGGGGCCGAGGGAATCGGCGCCGGCGCCGTCGCTCCCGAGAACCAGAAGGCGATGTACATCATCGACGGGCTGGGTGGTCCCGACAATATCGTTCAGCTCGGTTGCTGCATGACGCGTCTGCGCGTCGACGTGGCAGACGAGAGCCTGGTCGATGACGAGACCATCAAGAAGGGCGTCAACAAGGCGATCATCCACAACGGTAAAAACATCCAGGTCGTGGTGGGCACGAGCGTTCATGATCTGTACGACACCTTGCGGCCGATCCTTCATATCGAAGATTAGGGGCTTTGCGGGTGCGGTTCTGCCGGGCCGCACCCGCGCCTTAGCAGACGAATCATGAAGGAAGGTTGACGATGGTTCCTATCGGACAAGGGGTCAGACGGGTTGGCGAGCGCTTTTTCGCGTTGTACCGCGGCCATAGCGCCCGCGAGCTCATCGTGTGCGCACTCGGTTTCGTAATCGGATTCGCATGGCCTGTTGCCGGCGTCGCTGCGTTTGTGGCATCTCGTTCGACTCGTCGTTTCAAAGATGCCGGAACGATAGCGCTCATCGCCGCCATAGCGAATATCGTCGTGTACCTCTTGCAAATCGTGTTTCGAATCGTTGGCGCCTTGGCGTAACGGGAGTAGGAGTCCTTTATGAAAGACTATAAGATCGTGATCTGCGGCGGCGGGAGCACCTATACGCCGGGGATCGTGAAAAACCTGCTCGATGTGAAAGATGAGCTTGCGATTCGCGAGCTGTGGCTTTACGACATCGACGGCGAGCGCCAAGACCGGGTCGCCCGCGTCGTCCAAGCGGTCGTGGATGCGAACGATCCGGGGCTCCCCTTGCATGTCTCCACCGAGCCCTCCGAGGCGTTTGCCGGCGCTGATTTCATCATGGCTCAGATGCGCGTCGGGGGTCTTCCGATGCGTATCAAGGATGAGCAGATCAGCCTGAAGCATGGCGTGGTGGGGCAGGAGACCTGTGGTGCGGGCGGCATGGCCTACGGCATGCGCACGATTTTCCCCATGGTCGAGCTCATCGATACCTGCGAAAAGTATGCTGCCCCGACGTATTGGATCGTCAACTATTCGAATCCTGCGGCGATCGTTGCGAAGGCGACGTATAAGCTGCGCCCCAACGCGCGCATCCTGAACATATGCGACATGCCCGTTGAGATCGAGGCGCGTATGGCCGAGATTCTCAACTGCCCGCTTTCCAATCTGGAGGTCGATTACTTCGGTCTCAATCACTATGGGTGGTTCACCAAGGTCCGCTGCCGCGGTGTCGACGTAACCGAGCAGCTGAAGGCGCATGTGCGCGAGCATGGTTATCTCGCCGCGGCGAGCATGGACGACGCGCTTGTCAAAGACCCGGATTGGGCGCACACGTTTAAGAACTCGGCGACGATCACATCGCTGTTCACCGATTATCTTCCCAACACGTATTGGCAATACTATCTGTTGCCGGATGCATGCGTCGCTTATATGGATATCAATAACACGCGCGGCATGCAGGTCGTCAACGGGCGCGAGAAGCGCGTATTCGCCGCATCGGATGCGCTAGCCCGAGGCGAGCAGATCGACCTGACGCAGTTCTATGTTGGGGTTCACGGCGCGTTCATCGTCGACGTCGTCAAGTCCCTGGCACACGACCTTCGTCATCGTCGGCTCGTCATCGTGCCCAACAACGGTGCGATCGAGAACCTATCCGATGATGCAACGGTCGAGGTTCCGGCATATCTTACCGATCGCGGTCCCGAGCCTGTGCGCGTGGGGGCGATCCCGCGCTTTTACAAAGGTCTTATCGAGCAGCAGGATGCCTGCGAGGGCCTTATTGTCGAGGCGGCGATCGAGGGGTCGTATGAGAAGGCGCTTCAGGCTTTCACGCTGAACCGCACCATCCCATCGGCCGCCGTTGCCAAGGCGGTGCTCGACGATATGATCGAGGCGAACCAGGGCTACTGGCCGGAGCTCCGTTAACCAGGCAAGCGACCATATCGGGTCTCTGCTTCGAGCGCCTCGCCCTATGGGCGGGGCGTTCTCTCGTTGATGGGCTTTGGACAAAGTTTGGACACAATGTAAGGGTCTCTTGATAATCGGTGGCAAGGGAATGATATTGCACGCATTGTGCAATAATGCACACATCGTGTAACAACGAGCGTACGCGGAGCGAGTCATCCCATCTCGTCTCCGGCTGAACGCCATTTGATCGGCGTCCCTTGCGGGTAACGCCGCTTAAGGAGGGATTCCCACGGCATCGACCACGAGCACGCTCGAGGACAAGGTGGATCGGCGCGTCGACCGACGGAGCCGCCGCTCGCAGTATCTGCTGCGCCAGGCGCTCGCCGACGAGATC
This sequence comes from uncultured Collinsella sp., assembly GCA_949294785.1. GTDB lineage: Bacteria > Actinomycetota > Coriobacteriia > Coriobacteriales > Coriobacteriaceae > Coprousia. Next base: position 5,681 of record CASFIQ010000089.1, on the reverse strand, counting down.
TCCGCCGGCGTGGACCTCGGGCACGTGACCGTCGCCTCGCTCACGGAGCGCGCCGGGCTCACGCGCCGCACCTTCTACACCCATTTCCGGGACATCCCCGATTTCATCGAGCAGGTGGAGGAGGGCATCCTCGCCGAGATCGGCGAGCGCATCGCGGCGCTCGCGGCGGCGGACCTGGACTCGCTCTACCGAAACATTGACGAGCTCGAGCCGGCGCCCGGTTCCGTCGAGCTTTTGGAGTACCTGCGCGAGGACGGGGCGCTCATCGGCGCGCTGCTGGGCCCGGGCGGCGACCCGGCGCTCGCCGTGCGCATCGAGGACCTCGCCCGCGCGGCCGTGGCGGACCGCATGAAGACGGGGATCTTCCCCGGGGTGGTGGGCGCGTTTTTCGACTACTACCTGAGTTACGTGGTCGCAGCCGAGATGGGCATCGTGCGCCGCTGGTTCGAGCGCGGGCTCGAAGATGCCCCGGAGACCATGGCGCGCATCATGACGGTGGTCGCCTTCGTGCGTCCGGGCGACCTCTACCGCAAGCCGATCGACATCAACGTGCCGGAGTACGGCATGAAGCTCATGGGGCTGCAGACAAGCGCCCCGCGCAACCGTGAAGCCGACCCTAAGGAGGGTATCGATGGTTAAGATTCCCGTGACCGATGCTGCTGAGGAGACCCGCGAGAGCGCGACGGACGCCCCGACGGAAGAGGCTGCCGTGGATGCCTCGCCGCAGGGGACGTCCGCTCCCGCTGCCGCGGCGCCCGAGGGCGCCATCTGGAACCCCGAGGCCGTCCGGGGCGAGCTGCACCTGGGTATTGACGTGGGATCGACCACGGTCAAGCTCGCGGTGTTGAACGACGAGAACCAGATCGTGTACGCCAAGTACCAGCGCCATCATACCGATGTGCGCGCCTGCGCGCGCGACCTGTTCCAGGGCGCCCTGAGCGTGCTTCCCGAAGCCAAGATGACCTGCGCGATCACCGGCTCGGGCGGTCTGTTGCTCTCGCAGTGGCTGGGGCTCGAGTTCGTGCAGGAGGTCATCGCCAGCAAGCGCGCCGTCGAGACCCTCATCCCCAAGACGGACGTGGCGATCGAGCTCGGCGGCGAGGACGCCAAGATCATCTACTTCGACCAGGGTATCGAGCAGCGCATGAACGGCACGTGCGCCGGCGGCACGGGTGCCTTCATCGATCAGATGGCGACGCTTCTGCACACGGATGCGAGCGGGCTCAACGACCTGGCCAAGAACGCGACCACCATCTACCCGATCGCCAGCCGCTGCGGCGTGTTCGCCAAGACCGATGTGCAGCCGCTGCTCAACGAGGGTGCCGCGCCCGAGGATGTCGCCGCCTCGATCTTCCAGGCGGTCGTGACCCAGACCATCTCGGGCCTCGCCTGCGGCCGGCCCATCCGCGGCAACGTGGCCTTCCTGGGCGGCCCGCTCCAGTATCTCTCCGAGCTGCGCCGTCGCTTCTACATCACCCTCGACCTCGACGAGGAGCACCGCATCGTGCCCGAGAATGCGCACCTCTTCGTGGCGTCTGGTGCGGCGATGGCGCACGAATCGAGCAAGCTCTCCACCTTCGGCGAGCTCATCGCCGCGATCGATGCGTTGGGCGACACCCAGGGCTCCGAGGTCGCGCGCCTGGATCCGCTCTTCGCCGACGATGCCGCCTACGAGGAGTTCCGCGCGCGCCACGATCGCGAGGTCGTGCCCAAGGGCAAGCTCTCCAGCTATACGGGCGAGCGCGTGTTCATCGGCATCGACGCCGGTTCCACCACCATGAAGGCCGCGATGGTGGGCGAGGACGGCCAGCTGCTGCATACCTGGTACGGCAACAACAACGGCGACATCCTGGGTACGGCCAAGACCATCATGGCCGATTTCTACGCGCACATGCCCGCCGGGGCCAAGATCGGGCACGTGACCACCACCGGCTATGGCGAGGCGCTGCTCATCGAGGCGCTGAAGGCGGATTCCGGCGAGATCGAGACCGTGGCGCACCTGCGCGGCGCCAAGGCGTTTTTGCCCGGTGTCGAGTTCATCCTCGATATCGGCGGGCAGGACATGAAGTGCCTGCGCGTGCGCGACGGCGTGATCGAGCACATCATGCTCAACGAGGCGTGCTCTTCGGGTTGCGGCAGCTTCATCGAGAGCTTCGCGGTGTCCATGAACATGGATGTGCGCGCGTTCGCGAACGAGGCGATCAAGGCGGAGAACCCGGTCGATCTGGGCAGCCGCTGCACCGTCTTCATGAACAGCCGCGTCAAACAGGCCCAGAAGGAGGGCGCCACGGTGGGCGACATCGCCGCCGGTCTGTCGTATTCGGTCATCAAGAACGCGCTCTTCAAGGTCATCAAGCTGCGCGACCCGCGCGAGATCGGCACCAAGGTGATCGTGCAGGGCGGTACCTTCATGTCCGATGCGACGCTGCGCGCCTTCGAGCTGTTGACCGGTGTGAACGCCATTCGCCCGGACATCGCCGGGTGCATGGGCGCCTACGGCGCGGCGCTTCTGGCGCGCGACCGCGCGGGCGAGGACGGCATCTCGACCCTGCTCTCCGCCGGCGAGATCGAGAACCTCTCCGTCACGCAGCGCCACGCGCGCTGCGGCCGGTGCTCCAACAACTGCCTGCTCACGATCAACGACTTCGGCGGCGGTAGGCGTTTCATCACGGGCAACCGCTGCGAGAAGGGCGCGGGCCACAAGAAGGCGAAGACCGAGGCCCCCAACCTCTTCACCCGGAAGAACCGACTGCTGTTCGACCGGCCGGTGCTCGAGGAAGCCGACGCCCCGCGCGGCACGGTGGGCATCCCGCGCGCCCTCAACATGTACGAGAACTATCCCTTCTGGCACGCGTTCTTCACGAAGCTGGGATTCCGCGTGGTGCTCTCGGACGATTCCAGCAAGAAGACCTACGAGGCGGGTATCGAGTCCATGCCGAGCGAGAGCGTGTGCTACCCCGCGAAGCTCTCCCACGGCCACATCATGAACCTCATCGACAAGGACGTCGATTTCATCTGGATGCCGTGCGTGCGCTGGGAGCGCAAGGAGGACCCGGCGGCGGGCAACTGCTATAACTGCCCGATCGTCATGAGCTATCCCACGGCGCTGGGGCTCAATATCGACGATATCGAGCAGAAGCACGTCGAGTTCATGTACCCGTTCGTGCCCTATCACGACAAGGTGCAGCTCAAGCGCCGCCTGTTCGAGCTGCTGGCGCAGGAGCGCGTGGCCGACGCCGAGGCGGGCCGCGGCCGCGTGCGCGGGCCGCGCCTCACCCGCAGCGAGATCGACGCCGCGGTGAATGCCGCCTACGAGGCCGATGCGAAGTTCCATGAGGAGATCCAGACCATGGGCGAGGACGCCCTCCACTGGATCGAGGAGCACGGCGGCCACGGTATCGTGCTGGCCGGGCGCCCCTACCATAACGACCCCGAGATCAACCACGCGCTGCCCGAGCTGATCTCGAGCTTCGGGTTCGCGGTGCTCACCGAGGACTCGGTCGCGCACATGGTGAAGCCCGACCGCCCCATCCGCGTGGTCGACCAGTGGATGTTCCACAGCCGCCTCTACCGCGCCGCGAAGCTCGTGACGCTGCGCAACGACCTCGACCTCATCCAGCTGAACTCCTTCGGCTGCGGCCTCGACGCGCTTACCACCGATCAGGTGCAGGAGATCCTCGAGGGGTCGGGCAAGATCTACACCGTGCTCAAGATCGACGAGGTCTCGAACCTGGGTGCCGCGCGCATCCGCATCCGCTCGCTCATGGCGGCGCTCAAGGACCAGGAGGCCGAGCGCGCCGCCGCCGCTGCGGCCGCGGGCGAGGTTTACGAGCAGGGCGATGCCGCCCCGGTGGCGCCGAGTGGGGACGCGCCGGCGTTCTCCACGCACAAGTACGCGCTGTCCGCGCAGCGCCGCGCCAACTCGGCGGCGTTCCCCAAGGTCCAGTTCACCCAAGAGATGCGCGACGAGGGCTACACCATCCTCTGCCCCCAGATGGCGCCCATCCATTTCGACTTGGTCAAAGAGGTGGTTAAGGCCGCGGGCTACAACTTCGTGCTGCTGCCCTCGACCGACCGCGGCGCCATCGAGGCGGGCCTGCGCTACGTGAACAACGACATCTGCTACCCGTCGATCCTGGTCACCGGCCAGATCATGGAGGCCATCGAGAGCGGGAAGTACGACCTCAACAAGACCGCCGTCATCATCTCCCAGACCGGCGGCGGTTGCCGCGCGACCAACTACATCGCCCTCATCCGCAAGGCGCTGCGTGAGAGCGGCAACCCGCAGGTCCCCGTGATCAGCCTTTCCGCGGTGAGCCTGGACGAATCCAACCCCGGCTTCAAGCTCACCGTCCCGCTGCTCAAAGCGTGCGTGTACAGCGTGCTGTTCGGTGACGTGATGATGCAGATGCTCTACCGCTGCCGTCCCTACGAGACCGAGCCGGGCGCTGCCAACGCGCTCTTCGAGGAGTATATGGACCGTGCCCGCAAGATCGCGCCCAAGTTCACGCGGCGCACCTTCACCAAGCTCGCACGCGAGGCGATCCGGGCCTTCGACACCATGCCGCTCGTGGGCGAGGGCACCAAGCCGCGCGTCGGCGTGGTGGGCGAGATCCTGGTGAAGTTCCATCCCACGGCCAACAACCATGTGGTGGAGGTCATCGAGAACGAGGGCTGCGAGGCCGTGGTGCCCGGGCTTCTGGACTTCTTCCTCTACTCCATGAGCAACGCTAAGGTGCAGAAGGACGAGCTGGGAAGCACCGCCTCGTCGCGCGCCGCGATGGACGCCGCGATCGGGCTCATCGACTGGATGCGCAAGCCCGTGGACGAGCTGCTGGAGAAGAGCGCGCGGTTCGAGCGACCCGAGCCGATCTCGGTCATGGCCCAGAAGGCGACGCAGGTGCTGTCGCTGTGCAACAACATGGGCGAGGGCTGGCTGCTCACGGCCGAGATGCTCGACCTGATCGATCACGGCGCGCCCAACATCATCTGCACACAGCCGTTCGCGTGCCTGCCCAACCACGTGGTGGGCAAGGCCGTGATCAAGGAGCTTCGCCGGCAGCATCCCGAGAGCAACATCGTCGCCGTGGACTACGACCCCGGCGCGTCCGAGGTGAACCAGCTCAACCGCATCAAGCTCATGATCTCGGTGGCGAAGGAGAACCTGCGCCAGGGCAAGGGCTTCAAGATGGAGCATATCCGCCCGCTCGCCATGGACATGGACGACAGCAAGTTCCGTCCCGACCATACGGGGGACGAGGGCCGTGCGGCCGATGACGCCGATCGCGCTGCCGGTGCCGCATCACCTGCTGCCGCATCGTCTTCGGGTTGCACCGCCTGCGGCGCCGTGTCCGACGAGGCCGTCGCCGCCGTGGCCGAGCGGCTGGGCGAGGGCGTGGGCCGGTAACGGATCCTCTCGCCAGGGCACTGGCATCATGAGCGACGGGGCCGCCTGCAGGCACGTGCTGCGGGCGGCCCCGTCTTCTGCGCGCTACCGGCGGTTGGCCACCCAGATGAGGGCGAGCCCGTGGAGGGTGAGCTCGTCGTCGACGACGGCGTCGTGACGCATGAGGCGTGCGAGCACGCCTGCGTTCGAACCCGTGACGATGATGGGGAGGTTCGGATCAAGGCCCTGCTCGGCGATGATGGCGTCGACAAGCCCATCGACCATGGCGGCAGAG
>CASFIQ010000088.1 GCA_949294785.1 uncultured Collinsella sp. | reverse complement strand
GGCGACGACATGCGCGTCACCTTCTTCGACGGCGCCGTCCATGCGACCGTACAGCGCGTCGAGCCCATCGCCGCGCGCGACCATGCATCCGCAACCGACCTGAAAGGGGAATGATGGCCATGGCAGACCAGAAGAGCATCGAGCAGATGACCTACAAGGAGGCCTCGCAGGAGCTCGAGCGGATCGTCCGCGCGCTCGAGTCGGGGGATATGGAGCTCGAGGAGTCCCTTGAGAGCTATACCCGCGGCGTCCAGCTCATCAAGAGCCTCCGCGAACGTCTGGATCACGCCGAGCAGCAGGTGAAGGTCCTCGTGCGCGACGTGGACGGCACTGACGCCCTCGTCGACGGCGAGGCCGCCTCGACCGAGAACGACCTGAGCATCTAGGCGCGTCGTCGTGCGATAATCGTCTCAGGCGCGTCCCCGGCGGCGGGACGCTCGAACGAGAGGACCTTTTTCATGAGTGACTGCATCTTCTGCAAGATCGCGCAACACGAGATTCCCTCCACGGTCGTGTACGAGGACGATCTCGTCATCGCTTTCGACGACCTGAACCCCCAGGCGCCGGTCCATACGCTCGTGATTCCCAAGGCGCACTACGACAGCATCGTCGACGGCGTGCCCGGCGACGTTCTCGCCGCCATGGCGCACGCGATCGGGGAGGTCGCACGCGTCAAGGGTCTCGACGCGGGGTTCCGCGTCATCACCAACACCGGGGCCGATGCTGGTCAGACCGTGATGCACTTCCATATGCATGTGCTCGGCGGCAAGATGCTCGGCGAGGGGCTTATCTGAAGGCTGGGGCGCGCCGTTCGCCGGCGGTTGGTCCTGCTCTGAGCGAGGGGGCCGTGCGGGGACGCGACACCAGCGAGGTGCCGCACGAGATAGGGGAGGATCATGTCCGAAACGGTTGAGGCGGCGGTCGCGCGTCCTATTCGCGACGACGAGCTCGCCGAGGTGGGCGGCGGCGCGGGCGGGGTGGAATCGCTTGCCGCGCTGCAGGGCACCTGCACCGGTTCTGCGGAGGCGGACGCCATCGCCGACCTCGAGCGTCTGACCGGAAGGTACGGGCAGTCTGTCGAGGCCTCGACCAACCTGATCAAGGACGTCTCCGGCACGCTGAAATCCGCCGCCCGGCGCAACTGAGACATAGGTATCGGGGGCATCCGGTCTCGATGCGAGCCGCACCGTTCGACCGCGGCGTTTGCTGCCGCGGTGGATTGCCGCCGCGCGCCGCGGTCGTCGGGCGGCGACCGCGCGGTGCTATCCCGCACGGGGATGCCGCGCCACGTTGGAGTATCATATGAGGAAGTGTGTACGCGCGGCATCCGCCGCCTGCGAAGAAGGAGTGTCATGAACGTTCTCGTTATCAACGCCGGTAGCTCGAGCCTCAAGTTCCAGCTGCTCGACACCAAGACCCGCGAGGTCTTCGCGAAGGGCAACGCCGAGCGTATCGGCATCGACGATTCGTTTATCGGCTACACGCTGAACGGCGAGAAGGGCAAACTCGAGGTCGACCTGCCCGACCATCGCACCGCCGTCACGCATGTCTTCGAGCTCCTGAAGGGCGTCGACGCCCCCATCGAGGGCATCGGCCACCGCGTGGTCCAGGGTGGCTGGTACTTCCCCGAGTCCGCCGTCGTGACCGACGAGACCCTCGGCTGGGTGCGCGAGGTCGCACCGCTGGCGCCGCTTCACAACTACGCCGAGGCGGACGTCATCGAGATCTGCCGCGACATGTTCCCCGAGCTCGGCAACGTCATCGTCCCGGACACCGCCTTCCATTACAACATGCCCGAGCACGCCTGGCGCTACGCGCTGCCGCGCGACGTGGTGGACACCTACCACGTGCGCAAGTACGGCGCCCACGGCACCAGCCACCGCTACATCTGGCGTACGGTGAACGAGTTCTTGGGCGGCGAGGCCCATAAGGTCGTGAGCTGCCATCTGGGTTCCGGTGCGAGCCTGTGCGCCATCCAGGACGGCCAGTGCATGGACACCACCATGGGCCTCACCCCGCTCGACGGCCTCATCATGGGCACCCGTTGCGGCACGCTCGACCCTGCGACCGTGTTCTACCTCTCGCGTGAGGCGGGTATGTCCATCGACGAGATCGACACCATGATGAACAAGAAGTCGGGCCTGCTCGCCGTTTCCGGCGTGTCGAGCGACTCCCGCGACGTCATCGCGGCCATGGAGGAGGGCAACGAGGACTGCAAGGTCGCCATCGAGATGTTCTCCTATCGCGTTGCGCAGCTCTTCGCCGAGATGGCCGCGTCCATGGAGGGCGTCGACACGATGGTCTACACCGCCGGCATCGGAGAGAACTCCGACTATCTGCGCGCCGCGATCGCCGAGCGCCTGGGCTGGATGGGTGTGAAGGTCGATCCCGAGCTCAACCTCGTCCGCTCGGACGATCCGCGCGTCATCTCCACGCCGGATTCCGCGATCAAGGTCCTCGTGGTTCCCACCAACGAGGAGCTCATGATCGCGCTCGATGTCGAGGCGCTGCTGGGCTAGCAGCTCGCCGCGAGCTCGTACTTCCCGCCCCGTTGCGCAGCCGTCGATTCCTTCGGTGCGCGCACGACGGGGCGGTGCGATACCGCGTTCCGCAATGAGGGGGACGGATTCGGGGCAGTAGGGCCCCGAATCCGTCCCCTTTGCCTTCGCCCGACATCTTGAGGAGGCGCGCCGTTCACCGATTCATCTCACCGATGAGCTGCAGAATCAGGTTGTCAGCTGGAAAAGAGACCCCGCGTTGGGGTATACCTGAAACAAGCCGGAAACAATCCGGAGCGGCGACGAAGGGGGTTTCCATGTTCAAGAACGTGTTGGTCCCTTACGACGAGTCCGAGCACGCGCGCAGCGCGCTGCATCTCGCGTTGGGCATGGTGGGGGATGACCCCGAGGCAACGGTTCACGTGATGACCGTGGTCTCGACCGACATCGTGCCGCCGGCCCTGTTCTCGCCCGCGGAGACGGCAGGCGTTATGCCCATCAACTACGATGCGTACGACTCCATGCTCAGCTCGATCGTCGAGCATGCGCGCGAGGAGATGCATGCTGATGTCGAGAACGACCTGGGCGAGGACATGGCGAAGCTCAAGTGCGCCATCAAGATCGATGCATACCTCGCTCCGTCGCCCGTCGACGGCATCAGCGCCTACGCTGCCGATCACAGCTGCGATCTGGTGGTCATGGGACGCCGCGGCCTGGGCGCGCTGCGCGGCATGCTGGGCAGCGTGAGCTACGGCGTGCTTCGCTCCATCGACGTTCCGGTTCTCACGGTCAAGTAGCTCATCGGCGAAGCCGACTCCCGGGCGGCCCCGATGCCCGCACGGGTATCGGGGCCGCCCTTGCGCGGCGATGGGGATGATGTCGTGGAAGGGGTCGTCGCGCGGATATGGATCAGGGTTTTGAGGAGATTCGAACCTGGTGCGTAAGGCTGATGCCCGAACTGCACAAAAATCCCCGGGAGCATCCCGCGGCCATGTGACGGCGGGGACGTTCCCGGGGAACCGTTTGAACCGTGTTCGATGACGGTACGCTACTCGGCCATCTGGGCCTGGACCGCGGTGATGGCCACGACGCCCACGATATCGGCGGCGGAGCAGCCGCGGGAGAGGTCGTTCACCGGCTTGGCGATGCCCTGGAGAATGGGGCCGTAGGCCTCGGCGCGCCCGAAGCGCTGCACGAGCTTGTAGCCGATGTTGCCGCACTCGAGGTTCGGGAACACCAGCACGTTGGCGTGGCCGGCGACCTTGGACTCGGGGGCCTTGAGCTCGGCGACGGAGGGAACGATGGCGGCATCGAGCTGCAGGTCGCCGTCGATGGCGAGCTCGGGGGCCTTCTCCTTGGCGAAGGCCGTGGCCTCTTGGACCTTCTTGGCGGTGTCGCCGCCGGCCGACCCCATGGTGGAGTAGGAGAGCATGGCGACCTTGGGCTCGACGTCGCCCATGAACGTCTTGAAGGAGTTGGCGCTGGCGATGGCGATCTCGGAGAGCTCGTCGGAGGTCGGGTCGATGTTGAGGCCGCAGTCGGCGAAGACGAGCGTGCCGTCGGCGCCGAACTCAGGGGT
>CASFIQ010000087.1 GCA_949294785.1 uncultured Collinsella sp. | reverse complement strand
GGCCGCCGCCGCGAGCAAGGCGGGCGCCGCCGCAGACGGGTCCCTTACCGCGCGCCGTGCGCTCACGGCATGGTCGTGCTTCATCTTGATCTTCGTGCTCTTGCTGGGCACCTCCAAGCTCGTCGCCCCCGTGAACGCGTTTCTCGCGCAGTTCTCCTCGACCGTCGTGGTCTACAACGGGGCCGACCCGGGTTCGCTCTCGTTCAGCTGGGTGAACACCCCCGGCGTCCTCATCTTCATCGCCGCGCTCGTGGGCGGGCGCATCCAGGGCGCCTCCGCCCGCCAGATGGGGGAGGTCCTCGTCGCCACGGTGAGGCAGATGCTCCCCACCGTCATCACCATGCTGTCGGTGCTCGGCTGCGCGAAGGTGATGGGCTACGCAGGGATGATCTCGGCGATATCGGCCTTTTGCATCGCCGTCGCCGGCGGGCTCTACCCGCTCATCGCGCCGTGGATCGGCATGGTGGGCGCGTTCGTCACCGGGTCGGGTACGAGCTCGGGCATGCTGTTCGGCCAGGTTCAGGCCCAGGCCGCCGCGGCGCTGGGGATCGATGCCACCTGGACGGTCGCCCTGAACTCGCTCGGCGTGGCGGCGGGCAAGATGCTCTCCCCGCAGACGCTCGCGATCGGGCTCGCCGCGGTGCGCGTGCGCGGCAAGGACGCCGAGCTTCTAGGGGCGGTCCTGCCGTACGCGATCGCGTTTTTGGCGGTCATGTCCGCCATCGCCATGGCAGGGGCGTACCTGCTGTAGGGGCCGCGCGGCGAATTGTGAACGCCTTGTTCCGGTTCGCGGGTGATGAAACGTTATATCAGGCGCCGGTGCCCGCACGTCGCGCCCCCGCTTCTCCCGTGCTGGTATGATTTCCCTGCTTTGAACGCTCATCCGACCATAAGAAGGGACGTACATGGCGACAGAATCGATGAGGCGCGCCGCGGCGCGCGACGACGCCGAGATCGCGCGCATCGCGAACCGCTTGCGCCGCGATGTGGTGGAGATGCTCACGGCGGCCGGCTCCGGTCACCCGGGCGGATCGCTCTCCGCGGCGGACATCCTGGCGACGCTCTTCTACTCCGGCGAGTTCGCCTTCGACCCGGCCGATCCGAAGAACCCCGCGCGCGACCGCTTCGTGCTCTCGAAGGGCCATGCCGCGCCCGTGCTCTACGCTCTCATGGCACAGATCGGCTACCTGCCGCATGAGGAGCTCCTCACCCTGCGCCAGATGGGCACCCGCCTGCAGGGCCATCCCGACAGCCATCTGTGCCCCGGCGTCGAGGTCTGCTCCGGGTCGCTCGGCCAGGGTCTCTCGATCGCGGCGGGCATGGCGCTCGGCTTCAAGCTCGATGCCGCGCACGAGGGTGCCGAGCTCCGCCGCGTCTTCGCCATCACCGGCGACGGCGAGCTGCAGGAGGGCCAGAACTGGGAGGCGGCCATGTTCGCCGGCAACCATGGCCTGGACAACCTCGTCCTCTTCCTGGACCTGAACAACCTGCAGATCGACGGCCACGTGTCGGATGTCAACTCCATCGCGCCCATCCAGGACAAGTTCCGCGCCTTCGGCTGGCACGTCATCGATGCGGACGGCCACGACGTGGCGAGCCTGCGCGCCGCGATCGCGCAGGCGGTCGCCCATACCGGCTCGCCCGTGGCGATTGCCTGCTCCACCGTGAAGGGCAAGGGCGTCTCCTTCATGGAGGACCGGTGCAGCTGGCACGGCGTCGCGCCGACGGCCGAGGAGTGCGAGCGCGCGCTCGCCGAGCTCGATGCGGCGTATGAGAAGCTCGTCAACGGAACGGAGGCGTGAGGGCATGGCTAAGGCAACCAGGGCCGCCTTCGGCGAGACGCTCGTGGAGCTCGTCGAAGAGGGATTCGATATCATGGCGGTTGACGCCGACCTCTGCGGATCGACCACGACCGGCAAGCTGGGCGCGTCCTATCCCGACCGCCTGGTGGATGTGGGCATCGCCGAGCAGAACATGATCGGCGTGGCATCCGGCCTGGCGCTCACCGGGCGCACCGTCTTCACCGCGTCCTTCGCCGTCTTCGGCACAGGGCGCTGCTGGGAGCAGATTCGCAACACCGTCTGCGATTCCGGTCTCGACGTGAAGGTCTGCCCCACGCACGCGGGCATCACCGTGGGTGCGGACGGCGCCACACATCAGGCGCTCGAGGACATCGCCCTCATGCGCGTGCTGCCCGGCATGCGCGTGCTGGTGCCCGCGGACTTCGCGAGCGCCAAGGCCGCGATCAAGCTCGCTGCGAAGACCCCCGGCCCGTTCTACGTGCGTCTGGGCCGCGAGCCGCTGCCCGAGTTCTACGGTGATGACTTCACCTGCGACGTGGCCTTCGCCAACGTGGTGCGCGAGGGCACCGACGTCGCCATCATGGCATGCGGCGTCGAGGTGGCGCAGGCGTTCGAGGCCGCGAAGATCCTCGAGCCCGAGGGCATCTCCGCCGAGGTCGTGGACGTGATGAGCGTGAAGCCGCTCGACGAGGAGACCATCATCGCCAGCGCCGCCAAGTGCGGGCGCGTGGTGACGGTCGAGGAGCACAGCATCTACGGCGGCATGGGGTCCGCCGTGGCCGAGCTTCTGTCCGAGAAGCACCCCGTGCCGGTGAAGCGCCTGGGCATGACCGGCTTCGGCCAGTCGGGCACCGCGGCCGAGCTCTTGGCCCACTACGGGCTCGATGCGGCCGGCATCGCAGCGGGCGTGCGCGAGGCGCTCGGGCGCTAGCCGCTCGGTTGGGATGGGTCTTGGGGCCGCGCCGGCGGGGCAGTCCGCGGCGCGGCCCCATTGTCTGTTATCCGATGCGCACGCCCGTTGGCCGCATCGCCTTGGCCTGTGCCGCTTTCGTGTGCGCCGCCGACCGCTGGTACAATGAATCCCGTATGTAGTTTAAACGTACGACCCTAAGGAGTTCTCGTGGCAAGCCACTTCAGAACGCCCGAGCCGGGACAGGAGCAGCCCGTCGTGCCCGCTCCCGCACCTGAGCCCGCCGCCTCTCATTTCACCTACGCCGCCCCGAGCGTGGACGATGCGGGCGCCGCCGCGCCCGATGCCTTCGTCGCGCCGGCCCCGGCGCCCGCCGAGGTGGAGCAGCCGATCGTGAACCCGCTCGTGAGCAGCATCCCCGCCGTCGCCGCGGGCGACACCGGCGCGTTCCTCGCCGCCTCGAGCGCGAGCCACATCGACACCACGTCGGTGCCGCTGCCCGATCCGGCGGCGAGCGCCCTGCATGTCGCCGATATGGCGAACGACCCCGTGGCCGGCCTCGACGAGCTCTCGCCCGAGCAGGCGGAGGAGGCTGCCGACCTGAACGAGGCGCTCGCGAGCCCCGATTTCACCACCTATTTCGCCCCGGTCGAGGATTCGCGCCGCGAGCAGGCGCGCGCCGCGGGCGAGGAACCGGTGATCTTGTTCGAGCACGTCACCAAGGTCTACCCCGCGCAGCCCAACAAGCCGGCGCTCGATGACGTGAACATCGAGATCTACCCCGGCGAGTTCGTCTTTCTGGTGGGCCACTCCGGTTCCGGCAAGACCACGCTGCTGCGCACCATGACGCGCGACGTCAAGCCCACGTCGGGTCGCGTGCTCGTCGCCGGCCAGGACCTCATGCGCATCAAGAACCGCCGCGTCCCGTTCTTCCGCCGCCAGATCGGCACCGTGTTCCAGGACTTCAAGCTCCTGCCCGGCAAGACGGTCTACGAGAACGTCGCCTTCGTGCTGCAGTGCATCGGCAAGCCGCGCGGCGTGATCCGCACGCAGGTTCCCGAGGTGCTGCGCCTGGTGGGCCTCGCCGATCAGATGGACTCCATGCCCGACCAGCTCTCCGGTGGCGAGCAGCAGCGCGTTTCCGTGGCCCGCGCCATGGTGAACCGCCCGCCGCTGCTGATCTGCGACGAGCCTACCGGCAACCTGGACCCGGCGATTTCGCTCGGCATCATGAAGCTTTTGGAGCGCATCAACCAGACCGGCACCACGGTCATCGTCGCGACGCACGATCGCGAGATGGTCGACTCCATGCACCGTCGCGTCATCGCGCTCGAGGCGGGCCATGTGGTCCGCGACCAGGAGAGGGGAGGCTACGGCAACTATGGCGCCTAGCAATCTCGGCTATTCGCTCAAGGAGGCGGGCAGCCATTTCGCCCGCAACCTGACCACGTCGCTCGGCGCGGTCGTCACCATCTTCCTGTCGCTGTTCATCATCGGCCTGTTCATCGTGGGTTCCGCGATGATCACGTCCGTGGTGGGCGATATCGAGCAGGAGGTCACCATCAGCGTCTACGTCTCCGACGACGCGGACGACGACGAGGTGGAGGCCCTCGGCGAGAAGCTCGAGGCCATGGACAACGTCCAGTCGGTCGAGTTCAAGAGCAAGGATGACGCGCGCCGCGACTTCGAGAGCATGTCCTCCAACGCGGAGGAGACGTTCTCCGCGCTTGACGGCGAGAACCCGCTGCCGCGCTCCTTTGTCATCACCATGCAGGACCCCTCGCAGGTCAGCGACACCGCCGACGCCATCAAGGCCGACGCGGAGTTCCGCCGCATCGCGGATAACGGCGATGTGGACGAGAGCGTCCGCTACGCGCAGGAGGAGGTCAGCCGCCTGTTCCAGATCACGAGCTATATCCGCATCGCGGCGGTGGTGCTCGTGGCGCTGCTCACCTTCATCGCGTTCATCTTCATCAACAACACGATCCGCCTCTCGATCACGGCGCGCCGCCGCGAGATCGCGATCATGCGCCTGGTGGGCGCCTCGAACGGCTTCATCCGCGGGCCCTTCATCACCGAGGGCGTGATCCAGGCGCTCTTGGGTTCCGCGCTCGCCATCGGCGTGCTCGAGCTCTTCCGCAACATCCTGGTGCCCGCGCTGCAGAACTCGCTCGGGTCGCTGTTCAACGTGACGCTGCCGCTCGAGACCTATCTCATGACTTACGGCGCCCTGCTGCTGGTGGGCATCGTGATCGGTCTGTTCGGCTCCGCGATCGCCATGAGGCGCTACCTGAAGGTGTAGCGGACGTCCACATTCAGAAGGGACCGGGTTCGGAACCGTCGGCACATGCGCTTTGCGGGATGTGCGGTCGATCCGGGCCCGGTTTTTGCATACCGGCTGCGTGCCGTATGAAAGGGGGCCCATGGGCCGCAAGCGACATAGCGCCGCGCGCCGCGGTCCCGCGCGCTCGCCCCGGCGCCCCGGCATCACGGGTACGGTGCGCCTGACCGAGCACGGCGCGCGCGTGGAGACGGCGGAGGGTTCCTTCCGCCTGACCGGCCGCTCGGTGCGCGAGGTCATGCCCGGCGACCAGGTGGTGGCGAGCATCGTCCGCGGGGGCGGCGAGCGGCGCGCGGTGGTGGAGCAGGTCACGCACCACGCCGCGAGCGTAGTCGTGGGAACCTATGCCGAGGCGGGTCCCCTGGGCGTGGTGAAGCCGCTCGACCACCGCATTCGTGCCGATTTCTTCATCATGCCCGGGGACCGGAGCGCTGCGGAGCACGGCGTGCATGTCGGCGATGTGGTCGCGGCACGGATCTTGAGCTACCCGGCGCGGCACGAGTCGGGCGTGGTGACCGTCGAGCGCCTGATCGGCTCCGCCGACGCGCCGGGAGCCGGTATCGCGTGCGTGATGGCGCGCTACGATCTGCCGGACGCCTACCCCGAGGGCGCCGAGCGGGCCGCCGCCGCGCTCGCGCTCGACGTCGATGCGGCGCTCGCCGACCCGCTGAGGCGCGACCTGCGCGACCGGTTCGTCATCACGATCGATCCCGTCGACGCGCGCGATTTCGACGACGCCATCTCGCTCGCGCGCACGGAGCGCGGCTTCGAGCTCGGCGTGCACATCGCAGATGTGTCGCATTACGTTCACTGGGACGATGTCGTCGACCTGGAGGCGCGCCGCCGGTCCACATCGGTCTATCTGGCGGACCGCGTGCTGCCCATGCTTCCCGAGGCCCTCTCCGCCGGCCTGTGCTCGCTCGCGCGCGGCGTCGACCGGCTTGCCGTGACGGTTGATATCGAGCTCGATGCCACGGGGCGCGTGGTCTCCGCGCGGATGTACCCGAGCGTGATCCGGTCGCGCGCGCGGCTCTCCTATGACCAGGCGGACGCGCTGCTTTCGGGGACGGATGCGGCGGACCTGCCGGTGCCGGCGGGCGGCGCCCCGCTCGCCGACCAGGTTGCCGATGCGCGCACGGAGGGGGCCGACCTCGCGGGCCTCGTCGCCGCCGCACACGATCTCGCCGAGCTCAGGCTGGCGCGCCGCCGCGAGCGCGGCTCGGTTGACTTCGATACCGTCGAGGTCCATGCGCAGCTCGATGCGGACGGCTTCCCGGTTGCCCTCGTGCGGCGCGAGCGAACCCCGGCGACCTCGCTCGTCGAGGAGGCCATGCTGCTCGCCAACGAGTGCGTGGCCGATAAGCTCTGCCGCGCCGACGCGCCCGCGGCCTTTCGCGTCCACGAGCCGCCCGTCCCCGACCATGTCGCCGAGGCGGGCCGCGCCCTCGAGGAGCTCGGCGTCATCGGGCATCCGCTCGCCGTGCGCATCGCCGCCGGCGAGG
>CASFIQ010000086.1 GCA_949294785.1 uncultured Collinsella sp. | reverse complement strand
CTTCTTGGTGGTCACGGCCTTGATGGCGATGGGCTGGATGATGGGCACGAGCGCCATGTAGGAGTACGCGGCCACCATGATGGCTCCCATGTACTTGGAGCCCAGGCTGTTCGCCACGAAGATCGAGGTGGGGCCGTCGGCGGCGGCGATGATGCCCGTCGAGGCGGCGTCGGCCATGTCGAAGCCCAGCAGCGTCGCGACGATGATCACGAAGAAGATGCCGAACTGCGCCGCGGCGCCGAAGATGAGCAAAAACGGGCTCGAGAGCAGGGGGCCGAAGTCGATCATCGCGCCGATGCCGATGAAGAGCAGAAGCGGGAAGAGCTCGGTCTCGATGCCCATGTCGAAAAGCACCGTGAAGGGCGCGCCCTCGCCGATGACGCCCGAAAACGGGATGTTCACGAGGATGGTGCCGAGCCCCATGGGCACGAGCAAGGTGGGCTCGTACTCCTTCTTGATGCCGAGGTACATGAGGACGCAGCCGATAAGCATCATGACGATGCGTCCGGGCTCGGCCGCAAGCGCGATGACGCCTGCGGTCAGCACGTCAGCCGCTGTAGTTAGAATCTCCAATGGTCTCTCCTCTGTCGAGGCGCGTGACAACGGTGCCAGGTCATGCTGCCACGCATCGGTATTGATAGGATGCGAAGCGACGGTGCGGCGCGACAACATGGTCTGGCGTCGTTGTCACGCGCGGCCAGTCGGTGTTAGGCGATGGAGAACAGCTCGTCGCCGGGATTCACCATGTCGCCCTTCGCGACGTTGATGGAAGCGATGGTACCGGCCTGCTCCGCCACGACCTCGTTCTCCATCTTCATGGCCTCGAGCACCATGACGGGCTGGTTCACCTCGACGCGGTCGCCCACTGCCACATGGATGTTGGTGATGGTGCCGGGCATGGCCGCCGTCTGCACGTGGGCGCCGGCGGGTGCGGTGGACGTTACTGGAGCGGGTTCGGGTGCGGCGGCCGCAGCGGGCTCGGGTGCTGGAGCGGGAGCGGCGGCAGGGGCGGGAGCGGCAACGACCGGAGCGGCACCGGCGGGGGCGCCGACCTCCTCCATCTCCACCAGGTACTGGGTCCCGTCGATCGAAATCTTGAATTTACGCAGCATGGGTTTCCTCCAAAACCTTCTTCCGGTAGATCTTCTTGACGGTGAACGAGCTCTGCTCGAGCGCGCCGGCTCCGAGCGCCGCGGCGATCGCGGCGACCCGACGGTGCTCGGGATTGGCGATGGACAGGCTCCGCACGGCCATCTTGCTCTCGGGGTGGTCGCCCGCGGCGATCGCCGAGGCGATCACGCAGGCGATCCGATGCTCCGCGGGGTCGACCGGGAGGTATGCGGGAACCTCTTCCCAGTCGGTCGCGGGACAGCCGGGCGCCAGCTCGGGAATGGCGGGCGCAGCCGATGCGTGGTGAGCGGATGATTGCGGAGACGGTCCCGGGTGCCCGTCGCGCGCGAAGGCGTGCTTCAGCCGCGCGAGGAGCCATGAGCGAAGTCCCATGTGGCCGTCCTTTCTCGCGCGCAGGGGTCAGGGTCCGACACGGCGCGCGCGTGCCATATCAAGGCCCGATTATACGGCATGTGAAGCATTTGTGAATCCTATCTTAGGGGGATGGCGAATATCGTTCGACAAGCGGTTTACCTGCTGGTTTCAGCTGTGTCATCGCGTCCGCCCGCGGCGCCTTCGTCGCATTGGCGTGTTTGCGAACCCCGCGAGGCGGGCATACTGTAACAGAGTGTGCAGGATCGACGTCTAAGGAGCGGATAGCATGGCAGTTTTCTTCAAGGATGCGGCGGGAACCATCTACACGGCGACAGGCGCCGCCGCGTCGGCACCCGAGGGCTTCGAGGTCATCGAGGCGAATTCCGTCGATGCGGCGACCGAGAAGCACGTTCCCGCGGTCGAGCTCCAGCGCGACGGCAACATCATCCAGGTCAAGGTGGGCGAGGTGGAGCATCCCATGGAGGAGGCCCACTACATCGAGTGGATCGCCCTCGAGGCGGAGGGTCGCCTGGAGGTCCATGCGCTCAAGCCCGGCCAGAAGCCCATGACCTTCTTTGCCGGCGGTGTGAAAACCGGTAAGGTATATGCATATTGCAACCTGCATGGCCTGTGGGTGAAGGGGTTCTAGGGTCCCCGACGCGGGATTCTCGCTGAACGTCACGAGGGGCCGCCTCCGGGCGGCCCTCTTTCGCTTGCGCCAGATGGGAGGGAATCGTCATGAAGATCGCGCTCGCCCAGATCGATGCGCGCCTGGGCGACATGGCCGGTATCGTGGAGCGCCTCGAGCACCAGGCCCGCCTCGCGCACGATGAGGGCGCGCGCGTGCTCGTGGCGCCCTCGCCCCTGTTCTCGGGGATCCTTCCGGGATCGATGATCGAGGAGGCGAACTACGAGCACGACCTGCTGGGTGCGCTTGCCGCCCTCGCCGCCCGCCTGGACGCGCTGGGGATGATCGGGCTCGTCCCGGCGGTGGTCTCCTACGAGCACACGCCGCTCTTCGAGGTGTTCATGCTGAAGGAGGGGCGGGTTATTCCGGTCCGGAGCCTGCTCGCCTGGCGCCGGGGCTCGGCGCCCGATCCCTGGGCGCCGCCCGTCTTCGATATCGACGACGTGCGCGTCGCGGTCACCTTCGATGCCATGCGCGACATCAACGAGCTGCCGACCGGGTGCGACCTGCTGCTCTTCTTCCAATCGAACGCCTTCGAGATGGGTAACGAGGTCTCATCGGCGGTCGCCTCCGTTGCCGACGGGCACTTCGCGTCCGCGGTGGTGGAGCACGGCGTCTGGTTCGCCTGCATGGCGCCGGTGGGCGGCTACGAGGATGTCGCGTTCACAGGGGGATCGTTCGTTATGGACGATGCCGGCCGCGTGGTCGCCGCGGCGCCCTGCTTCGAGGAGGCGCTGCTCGTGCAGGAGGTGGCGCGCGGCACGACGCTTCCGGCGATCGAGCCCCATCGTCTACCGCATTTCCAGCGCGAGGAATGGCTCTGGGAGGCGCTGCGCCTGCATCTGGCCGATACTATCGGGGCGGCGGGGCTCTCGCGCGCGGCGCTCGCGCTCACGGGGGATCTCCCCAGCTCGCTGCTCGCCTCGCTCGCGGTCGACGCGCTCGGCCCGCGCAACGTCGTGGGGGTCCTTATCGAGCGCGACGACGTCGCCACCCCAGCCGAGGAGGAGGCCGAGCACCGGCGCGTGGGGCTTGTGCGCGAGCTCGCTCGCGGCATGGGGATCCGCCTGGTCGAGCATGTCCCCCAAGATCCCGTCCGGGCGCTCGGCCCCGATTGCGCGGGCATGGACCGGGAGGACCTGCTCGGCCGCCTGGGTGCCATCTACCTGGAGGATGCGGCGCGCGCCTTCGAGGCTGCCCCCTTGAGCTCGCTCACCAAGACGGATGCCGCCCTCGCCGCCGAGGCGGTCTGGCGCGGCGAGGCGGGCGTCTACGCGCCGTTCGGCGATATCTGCCTCACCGAGCTCGAGTTCCTCGCGCGCGTTCGCTGCCGGGCGGGGGCGTCGATACCCGCATCGCTCGTGACGCTCCGCGCCGTCCGGGAGCGCATGGGGCGCACCATCGCCTCCGGTGTCGCGGCGTTCGGCAGGCGCCATCGGTTCGCGCGCGGGTACCTCGCGGACATGGTCCGCACCCTCGCCGCGCTCGAGCCGCATGCCATCGACGAGGCGATCGAGGAACATGTCGAGCGCTCGCTCGCTCTGGACGACCTCTCGCTCGCCGCACGCGATCCCAAGGCCGCCTCCCTCGTCATGCTGCTCATCCATGCGAACGAGGCGGCGCGCCGACGCCTGCCGGCGCCGCTCATCGTCTCGGCCCGCTCCTTCATCGAGCGCGCATGGCCGGCATCGACCGCCTGGATGGATTCCGGGCGCGGCGGGGAGGCGGGGGCATCCTGCGCGGAGCTGGTCGAGCGCGAGGCGCGTCGGTTCGACGAGCTGGGCGAGGAGCACGGCGAGCGCGTCCGCGGCGAGATCATCGGCGTGATCGCGGGGATGCTGGGCATACCCTTGGACCAGATCGACCCCGACGATGCCGAGAACGAGCTGCTGCGCCATATGCAGCAGGCGATGGAGGCGGGTGCCGCGGGGGCGGGGCGCCCGCGACCCATGCCGCCGTTCGCGGGCGGTCGCGGCGGGGTGTTCTTCTCCCAGAACTGACCGGCCCGGCAGGGTGCGGTTGAGGCGGCGACGTTTTCCTGGCGCCGCCGCGCCGGTCATGCTACACTGAAGCAGCTAGAACATCTGTTCGCGGACATGCCGGCATCGCGATCGGCGACGCCCATGCGTCCGCGGCCGGGGCGACGTGCGGCGAGGGAGGTGGCGCCATGGTGGTCATGGGAATCGATCCGGGGCTTGCCAACACCGGGTGGGGTATCGTCGAGGAGCGGCGCGGCGAATGCCGCTGCCGTGCCTACGGGTGCATCCACACCGCCGCCGATACGGACCTCCCGGCGCGCCTGCGCAAGATCGCCGACGAGCTCACCGGTATCGTCGGGCGCTTCCATCCCCAGAGCGCCGCGATCGAGGGCATCTACTTCGGCGCGAACGTCCGCTCGGCCATCCCGACGGCGCACGCCCGCGGCGCCGCGCTCGTCGCGCTCTCCTTCGCAGGGGTCGAGGTGGGGGAGTACACGCCCATGCAGATCAAGCAGGCCGTGGTGGGAACGGGCGCCGCGGACAAGCATCAGGTCACCTACATGGTGCGCAGTCTTCTCCATCTGGACCACGACCCCAAGCCCGACCATGCGGCGGACGCGCTCGCCTGCGCCATCTGCCATGCCAACCTGGGGCGCACCGAGGCGTTGAGCCGCGGCGCCTACACGCAGGGGAAAGGAGATTCCCGATCATGATCTCTCAACTCAGCGGAACGCTGCTCGAGGCGACGCCCTCGCTGGCGGTGGTCGATGTCTCGGGTATCGGGTTCGAGCTTGGAATCTCTTCGATCACGGCCGCATCCCTCCCCGCTCCCGGCGGGTCGGTGCGTCTCTACACGCGCTTCCGCGTCGCCAACGATGCGGTCTCCCTCTTCGGCTTCGCAACGCCCGAGGAGCGCACCATGTTCGACCGCCTCGTCCAGGTATCGAGCGTGGGCCCGCGCCTCGCGCTCGCGGTCCTGTCGAAGTTCAGCGTGGGCCAGCTCTACAGTGCGGTCATGGCGGAGGACGCCAAGAGCATGTCGAGCGTGCCGGGCGTGGGCAAGAAGACCGCCCAGCGCCTCATCCTCGAGCTCAAGGGCACGCTCGCGAAAGATCGCGGTCTGGCGGCGGCCGATGTGCCGATGGGCGGGCAGCTCCCGCTCGCCGCGTCGGGGGAGCAGGCGCGAGACGAGGCATGCCAGGCGCTGCTCTCCATGGGCTTCACCTCGCAGGAGGCGGACCTCGCCCTCGAGGGGCTCGATGACGGCATGACGGTCGAGCGGATGCTCGCCGCCGCCCTGAGGCGTCTGGGGATGGATGCATGATGTGGGAAGCAGACGGATCGCGCGACCTGTTCGAGGACGTGCCGGCGCCCGCGGCGCGCGGCGACCGCTTCGTGACGGGCAACCTCACCGGTGACGACCTGGATGTGGAGCGGACGCTCAGGCCCCAGCGGCTCGCCGACTATTGCGGGCAGGACCATATCAAGCAGAGCCTGCAGATCTTGATCGAGGCGGCGCAGAGTCGCGGCGAGAGCCTCGACCACGTCCTCTTCTCGGGCCCTCCGGGACTCGGCAAGACCACGCTCGCGACCGTGCTCGCCAACGAGCTGGGCGCGAACATCAAGACCACCTCGGGTCCGGCGATCGAGCGCACGGGCGACCTCGCGGCGATCCTCACCAACCTGCAGCCGGGCGACGTGCTCTTCATCGACGAGATCCATCGCCTGAATCGGTCGGTTGAGGAGATCCTCTACCCGGCGATGGAGGATTTCGCGCTGGATATCGTAATCGGCAAGGGCCCCGCGGCGCGCTCCATCCGCCTCGAGATCCCCCGCTTCACCCTCGTGGGCGCCACCACGCGCTCGGGCATGCTGACCGGTCCCCTGCGCGACCGGTTCGGCATCTCGTTCCGCCTCGATTACTATGCGATCGAGGACCTCGCGCATATCGTGGAGCGCTCGTCCGAGATCTTGGGCGTCGAGATCTGCCACGAGGCGGCCGTGGAGGTCGCGAGCCGGTCGCGCGGCACGCCGCGTCTGGCGAACCGCCTGCTCAAACGTGTGCGCGATTACGCGCAGGTGCGTGGCGGCGGCTCGATCGACCTCGCGATCGCCCAGGAGGCGCTCGAGTTCTTCGAGATCGACGAGCTGGGGCTCGATTGGATGGACATCCGCATCCTGGAGGTGCTCGCGAAGACCTATCGCGGGCGCGCGGTGGGGCTGTCCACGCTCGCGAGCGCGGTGGGGGAGGATCCCTCGACGCTCGAGGACGTCTACGAGCCCTACCTGCTGCAGCGGGGCCTCATCGTCCGTACGCCGCAGGGGCGCCAGGCGACTCCCGTGGCCTTCGAGCATCTGGGGGTCGAGCCGCCTGCGACGCGTTGATCGCCGGCGGGCGACCTGCCCGCGGTTGGCGGGGGCGGCGCGACGTTCCAGCAGAATCGCCGGCATAACGGCCGGCGCCTATCGATAAGGAAGTGACCCGATATGGGATGCACGACGATCTTGATCGGCAAGAAGGCGAGCTATGACGGCTCGACCATCATCGCACGCAACGAGGACTCGCCGGGAGGTGTCTTCGAGCCGAAGAAGATGCACGTGGTGTCGCACGACGAGCAGCCGCGGCGCTACCGGTGCGTCGAGAGTCACCTCGAGATCGACCTGGCGGACGAGCCCATGCGCTACACCAGCGTGCCCGACGCCCTGCCCGGACACGGCATCTGGGCGGCCGCCGGCGTGAACGAGGCGAACGTCGCGATGACGGCGACCGAGACCATCACCTCGAACGAGCGCGTGCTGGGTGCCGACCCGCTCGTCGTCTTGCGCCCGGCGAAGGGGACGGAAGAGGAGGAGGGCTTCGAGCCCGAGGTTCCCGGCGGCATCGGCGAGGAGGACATGGTCACCCTCGTGCTGCCCTACATCAAAACCGCGCGCGAGGGCGTCGAGCGGCTCGGCGCGCTCCTCGAGGCCCATGGCACCTACGAGATGAACGGCATCGCCTTCTCCGATGCCGACGAGATCTGGTGGCTCGAGACCGTGGGCGGCCATCACTGGATCGCCCGCCGCGTGCCGGACGACGCCTACGTGACGATGCCCAACCAACTGGGCATCGATTCCTTCGACCTGGCGGATGCCGAGGGGCCGCGCCGGGAGCACATGGCATCTGCGGACCTGCGCTCGTGGATGCGCGCGAACCACCTCGATCTCACCCTGGGCGGCTCCGGCGTGGGGTTCGCCGACACCGGCGCCGACGGTGCCGACGTCTTCAACCCGCGCGACGCGTTCGGGTCGCATAGCGATTCGGACCACGTCTACAACACGCCGCGCGCCTGGTTCATGCAGCGCTGCCTTAACCCCTCTGCGCGCTGGGACGGCCCCGGTGCGGCGTACGGCCCCGAGTCCGACGACATCCCCTGGTGCCGTGTCCCCGAGCGGAAGCTCACCATCGAGGACGTGAAGTACGTGCTCTCCGCCCATTACCAGGGAACACCGTACGACCCGTATGGGCGCGACGGCTCCCCCGCGACCCGCGGGAAGTACCGCCCGATCGGCATCAACCGCAACGGTCAGCTCGCCGTGCTCCAGATCCGTCCGTGCGCTCCCGAGGGGTGCCGCGCCATCCAGTGGATGGCTTTCGGCTCGAACGCCTTCAACGCGCTCACGCCCTTCTTCGCGAACGTGGACGCGGCGCCCGCCTACCTCGAGAACACGACCGCGCGGGTGACGAGCGAGAGCTTCTATTGGGCGAACCGTCTGATCGCCGCGCTCGCCGACGCGCGGTTCCACGAGAACAGCGCCCATATCGAGCGCTATTGCGAGGCGGTGGGCGCGATGGGGCACCGGATCATCCGTGAGACGGATGCCCGCATGACGGGGCTCGCGCCCGCCGAGGTCCCCGCAGCGCTCGAGCGCGCGAACGAGGAGATGGCGACCTACCTCAAGGACGAGACCGATAAGGTCTTGGGGCGCGTGCTCGAGACCACGAGCCTCGCGATGAAAAACGCGTTCTCGATGTCGGACAACTGAGGCAACGGGTAAGCTATAGGACAGGATTCGAATTCGACCGAGGGAGGTCCCAAGATGGCGAAGACCTTTGAAGAGCTCGTCGACAACATGGTGAACATCGGATTCGGCGTCGCCGCGGTCGCGGCGGACAAGAGCAAGGAGGTCCTCGACGGCCTCAGCACCCGCGGGGCCGAGGCGCGCGCAGACGTGCGCGAGAGCGATTTCTCCCGCTCGGTGGCCGATGTCTTCGAGCAGGCGGGAGGTGCCTTCACCGACGTGACCGAGCGCCTGAGCGCCCAAGGGTCGAGCGTCGCCGAGCGCGTGCTCGACGAGCTGATCCTCGCGCGCGTCCGCCCCATGACCGCGACCGAGCGCGCCGCGTTCGTCTCGCACGTCTCGGACCTGGTCGAATCGGCGGACAATGCGGTCAAGGTGGAGGTCGAAGTCGAGGTTGAGGCCGGCGACGATGCCGCCGACGTCGATGTCGCGGATGCCGCTGCCGACGACGCCCCGGCTGACGCCGAGGACGCGACGGACGCCGCGTAAGGCTTATCGCACCCCATGGAGCAGGATACGCAGCATACGGCTCATGTCGAGCCGCCGATCATCGAGGAGCCGGGCTTCACGCCGGCGGACCATATCCCCTCGCGGACGCGCCATGCCTTCGAGCCGCGCGTCCGCGCGGTCGATGAGGTCGCCGACGAACCCTCCGCTATGGCCGATACCGAGAAGTACCAGCTGAGCTTCACGGGTCGGCGGCGCCGCATCGGCGAGATCCTGCGCATCGCGCGCAAGTACGAGGTGTGGAACAACCTCACCCCGGTGAAGCTGCGCAGCCTCCTCGAGGAACTCGGTCCCATGTTCGTCAAGATGGGGCAGATCCTGGCGAACCGCTCCGAGATCCTGCCCCAGCGATACTGCGATGAGCTCAGGCGCCTGCGTACCGAGGTCGACCCCGTTCCCTATCAGGTGGTGCTCGAGTGCCTCGAGGCGGAATACGGCCAGAAGCTCGGCGAGGTCTTCGACGCGGTGGACCCCAACCCTTTGGGAAGCGCCTCGCTCGCCCAGGTGCATCGCGCGCGCCTCGTCACCGGCGAGGATGTCGCCATCAAGGTGCAGCGCCCCGGTGCCCAGCAGGTCATGGCGCAGGATATCGACATCATGCGCTCGCTGGTGCGCCACATCTCGCGCTTCGTCAAAACCGACCAGTTCGTCGACTTGCGCGATGTGGTCGAGGAGCTCTGGGCGTCCTTCCGCGAGGAGACCAATTTCCTCACCGAGGCGAGAAACCTCGACGAGTTCTACTCCTATCACCGTCGCGTGCGCGGGGTGAGCTGCCCCCGTTCGTACCTCGACCTGTGTACCGAGCACATCGTGGTCATGGACTACATCGACGGCATCTCGATCGCCGAGCCCGATGAGCTTGTCGCGGCGGGGTACTCGCTTCGCCAGATCGGCGAGACGATCGTGGACGACTACGCGACGCAGGTGCTCGACGACGGTTTCTTCCACGCCGACCCGCATGCGGGCAACATCATCCTGCGCGACGGCGTGGTCTACTTCATCGACCTCGGCATGATCGGCCGCATGTCGCGCCATGACCGCCTCGTTCTGAAGGATATGATCTTCGCGGTCGCCGAGGGCGATGTGCCCAAGTTGAAGGACGCCCTCATGCGCTTCGCGGTCTCGCGCGGCGATACCTCGCAGACCGATCACACCGCGTTTCTGACCGACCTCGACTACATCGTCGGGGATTTCGCGAGCCTCGATCTGCGCGACCTCGATATCGGCCGCTTCCTCACCTCGATCATCAATCTCGCGCGCCGCTACAACGTGGAGCTGCCGAGCGTCATCACCATGTTCGCACGCGGCACCGTCACGCTGGAGGGTCTGCTCACCGAGTACCTGCCCGACGTCAACATGATCGAGATCATCTCCGACCATATCCGCAACGAGAAGAGCTCGTATGTCCGCGCGCGCGAGGCGGCCGAGGACCTGCTGCACGCAAGCGGTCGTGCCGTGAAGGGCCAGCTCGAGACCGCCGAGTACCTGGGCCTTGCCAGTCGCATGCTCACCCGCGGGCAGCTGAAGGTCAACACCGAGCTCATGGGCTCAGAAGACGTCCTGCGCCAGATAGGCGCCATCGTCGACCGCCTGTCGATGGCCATGGTCATCGCGGGCCTCTTCATCGGCTCGTCGGTCGTCTACTACGCGCGCATCGAGCCCGTCATCTTCGGGATTCCCGTGATCGGTTTTCTGGGGTACCTCGCCGCTTTGGTGCTCGCCCTCATGCTGGGCCGCCGCATCTGGGGCAACTCCCACGGCAAGGGCAGCAGGTAGCGGACCCGCATCTATCCCAGCGTCTCGAGGGCGGTGGGCTCCGTCACGTTCACGATCTCCGTGTTGGAGAAGGCCTGCGATGCCGGGTCGAACTCGTACACGAGGATGCAGCAGTTGGAGAGCTTGACGTTCTGCTCGCAGCGCGCGAGGTGCGCCATCGTGGATTTGAAGAGCGTGATGATCGATCCGTGGGCGATGGCGAGCACGTCCCCCGCCGCCTCGTCCATAAGCCCGGTAAGGCAGCCGACCACGCGCGCTCGGGCGCTGGCCTCGGAATCACCGCCGCGCTCGACCAGCGCGTCACCGGGCTCCCACGGGCTCACGGGGAAATCGCGCATCGGCTTGCCCTCGTAGTCCCCGTAGCATCGTTCGATGAGCCCGGGCTCATCGGTGCGCGGCAGCGTGTCGAACCCCGGGTTGTCCGCGATGACGATGTCGAGGGTCGCCTTCGCCCTGCCGAGGGGTGACGACGCGAGACGCGCCGGCATCACGCCCCGCGACCGGAGCCATGATGCGGCGCGGTGCGCCTGCTCGACCCCGAGCTCCGTCAGCGGGGAGTCGCAGTGGCCCTGCACCAGCTGCCGCACGTTGAATTCGGTTTGCCCGTGACGCATAAGATAGAGTTTCGACATAGCCTACCCGCGTATCCTTATCGTTTTCGATAACCATATCATGCTCTCGCCCCGGCTGGAGGCAGGTGCGGGGCGCCCGGGCGGGGACGACGGGCGCCGAGCCGTCACCTGGCGCCGGCCGGCCGCATCACACGAGCTTCTCGTAGGCGATACGCTCCGGTTCCGGATCGTCTTTCTGCAGCATGATAACGCCGCACTCGGTGAAACCGAGCCGTGCGAGCATGCGGCGCATGGGGAAGTTGCCGGGATGCGTGTCGGCGCGGACGCTCTCGGCCCCGGCGTCGCGCGCGATCCGCTCCGCCTCGTTGACGAGCGCGGTCATCACGCCGCGGCGTGCGGCGGCACGGGCGACCGCGACGCGATGGACGGCGCCGTAGCGGGGCCGGTCGCTCGTGCTCTGCGTAAGCCAGCTGCCATCGATCCGGTCGTAGGTCACATCGCCGCCAAACGAGAGCGAGATGGTGCCCAGCACCGCTCCGGTCTGGTCTTCGGCGAGGTAGGACGACCCGTCGGCGACATCGCGCTCCACATCGGAGCGGTTGGGGTAATCGCCCGTCTGCCATTGCGAGATTCCCAGCTCGGCGATAGCCGCCTTGCCTTCCTGGAGCACGCCTACGACGGCGGCGACATCGGCGGGGGCGGTCTTTCGGATCAAAAGATCGGCCATGGTGCATCCCTTGCGGTCGGTAAAAGAATCCATGCGGACCCTAGAACGAGAAGAAATCGAAACGCGGCGGGAGCGCCTCGACGCGATGGGTGCCGGGCTGCTCGCCGAGGGCGTCCGTGAACTCGTCCATGGTGTCCAGGATGCGCTTCCAGCTGAAGAACTCGTCCGGGTTGCAGGCGAAGGCCTTGCAGATGCGCTCGCAGCCGGCGGGAACGACCGGATGCATGAGGACGGTCGCGACGCGGAGCTCCTGCCATGCGTCGCGCAGCGCCTGGAGCATGGCCTCGTCCGCCGCGGCGCGCTCGGTGGGTGCGGCAGCGCTCTTGGCGAGCTCCTTGGCCGCCTTGCTCGCATCGCTCCAGCGCTTGTTCGCGGCGCGGAGGTAGCCGTCGCAGACGCCGAGCGCATGATGGAACTCGAAGCGGTAGACGGCGTCCTCGAATGCCGCGACGGCCTCGCGCGCCGCCTGCATGACGGAGGGCGATGCGTCCCCCGCGGGGATGCATCCGGTGCGGCAGGGCGCCTCGTCGCCATCGCGCTCGGCGATACCGTAGAAGCACGAGCGCGCCAGGCGGTTGAAGACCCCCGTCAGGAGCGCCCCCTCCTTCAGCACCGGGTCGATCACGCGCTTGTCGTCGCGGGCCAGAAGCGGCGTGCCGTCCGGGTTCTTGCCGGTCTCGCGCGTGTCATAGGCCTTCGGGGAGAAGCTCACCGGCTTCTCGCCAAGCCCCAGCGACAGGAAGTGCGCGCGCAGCTGCTCGGCGTCGTAGTGCTCGAGGAGCTCTGCCGCCGGGGGCGGCGGGGTCTTGCTCGACGAGCTCGCCTTCTTGCCCATGTAGAGCACGTGGTAGTTGGCGACGAGCGTCGACTGGCGCATGCCGCAGCCGAGCGCCTCCCACAGCGCGGGCTGGGCGACGCCGTAGAAGTAGATGTTGTCCTGACCGATGAACTGGTAGGCGTGTGCTTCCTCGCTGCACCACCAGTCATGCCAGTCCGTGCTGGCGTAGCGGCTCGACTGCTCCTCGGCGGCGAGGGCGAGCACGGTGCGCGTGAAGCTGATGGGCGCCCAGAGGCTCTCCGGCCAAACCCAGCAAGTGAGGCCCGAGCAGCCGCATTCGTCGGGGACGGGCACGCCCCACGAGATGTTGCCGGTGATGCGCAGCGGCACGAGCGCCTTGCCGGAACGGAAGCGGACCCCCGCCTCGCCCAGCACCTCGTGCGCCTCGTCGCGTTCGCGCCACGAGGGGAAGGCCACGGTGAAGGAGCCCTTGTTCCCCTCGGCCTCGATCACGGTGTGCGGCGGCAGACGGTCCTCGACCGCGTCGAACGCCTCGCGGAACTTGGTCTGGATGTAGAGCTGCGGCGCGCCCAGCCACTCCTCCATGGTCTTCACGACCACGGGGCGCACCCGCTCGTCCGCTTCGAGCTCGTGCGCGTAGTCCTTCAGGTATTGGGTGTATGCCGGCAGGTCGAAGTAGATGTTGTCGACGGGACGGAGCTCGGGCACCTCGCCGGTGAGGGCGCTTCGGGGTGCGATGAGCTCCTCGGGTTCGAACTGATGGCCCAGGTCGCACTCGTCCGCATAGGCCTTCTCGGACTTGCATCCCTGGATGGGGCAGCGGCCCGTCACCTGGCGGCCGTTCAGGAACTGACCGGCGACCGGGTCGAAGAACTGCTTGGTGGAACGGCGCTCCAGCACGCCCTCGGCAGCCAGGCGCTCGATGATCTCGGCCGTGGTCTGGCGATGGATCTTGGCGGCGGGGGGCAGGGCGGACCCGGCGAAGAGGTCGAGGGCGATCTCGAAGCTCGCAAGCGTGCGCTCCTGCGCGTCATGGTTGCGCTGCACGTAATCGGTGAGCGAGCCCGCATCCTCGCCCGCGTCGACCAGCTTGCGATGGCCCTCCATGATGGGGGAGCCGTAGCAGTCGGTGCCCGAGACGAAGATCACGTTCTCGCGCCCGATGCGGTCGCGGAGGAACCGCGCGAAGAAGTCCGCGGGGATGAAGACGCCGCCCACGTGTCCGAAGTGCAGGTTCTTGTTGCCATAGGGCATGCCGGCCGTCACGACGGCGCGGCGGGGCCACAGGGGGCGGGTGGATTCGGAGGTTTCGGGCGTGCGTGCCATGGGCGGGCTCTCCTTTAGGGGGTCGGGTGCGCCCCACATTATCGCACAGGCGCCACGCGAACGTGTACACTGGGGCCATGTACGAGATTTCCTGCATACGCGTATTCGAGGACGCGGCGTTCCAGCGCGCGATGGCGCGCTCGTCCGCCGTCGTTCTGCTCGCGGGGGCGGCGGTGGCGCTCGTCGCGGGCGCCGCGCTCGCGCTCACGGTCCCGGACGCAGCGGACCTTTGGGTCGCGAACCTCGCCCGCGGGCGTTTCGACGGGGGCTCGCTCGCCGCTTGGTTCATGGCGCTGGTGGCGCTGAGCATGGTGGCGCTGCCGGTTCACGAGCTCGTGCACGGCATCTGCTTCAAGCTGTTCGCGCCCGCCGACGCGCGTATCGCCTTCGGTGCCGATTGGAAGCGGGGCATGCTCTTCGCCTGCGCCGACGGGGTCGTGTTCACGCGGCGCGCCTACCTGATCGCGCTCGCCGCGCCCGCCGTCGTCCTGACGGCGGCGTTTCTGGTTGCGGGCGCCTGGGTCGGGTATCCGGTGTTCGGCATCGCGCTTGCGGTCGTGCATCTCGCGGGGTGCACCGGGGACCTCCTCTACATGGCGCGCATCGTGCGCGACAGGCGCGTCACCCATTGCGAGGACACGTCGTGGGGCGTGCGGTTCTGGGGCGCCGGGCCGGGGTCCCGTGGGGCTTCGGCTGCTATTCGGGAAAAGGCGGAAGGGGGACGGTGTCCATGAGCGAGATGAATCCGCTTCTTCTGCACGCATGCTGCGCGCCGTGCTCGCTCGAGCCGGTGCGGCTGCTTCGGGAGGAAGGGTTCGAGCCCGTCATTTGCTGGACCAATCCCAACATCCAGCCCGTACCCGAGCACGACCGGCGCCTCGGTGAGCTTCGCCGTTGGTGCGCCGGGGAGGGGATACGCCTGATCGAGGCGGATGAGGACCCGGACCGCTGGGAGCGGACCGTGGCGCCCATCGGGGCGCTGCGGCGCTCCGCGCGCTGCCGTGCCTGCTACGCGCTGCGCCTGGCGGAGGCGTGCCGCGTCGCGCGAGCCGAGGGGTTCCCCTTCATCGCGACGACGCTCGCCGTGTCACCCTACCAGCTCTTCGACGTGTGCAACGACGTCTTGGGCCGGCTCGCCCGGGCGAATGGTCTCGTGCCGGTGGTGCGCGACTTCCGGCCCTGGTATCCCGAGGCGACGCGCCGCTCGCGCGAGCTCGGGATGTACCGGCAGAACTACTGCGGCTGCCGGTTCTCCGCTGCCGAGGCCGCGCTCGAGCGCGCCGCCGCCCGCGACGCCCGCAAGGCGGCAAAGCTCGGCGCGCGGCGCGGGTAGCGGCCGCGCCATGGCGTTTCGGCTTGCCGCAGCCTCGGATCCGCCGCCGTGCTAAGCTTGCTTGTTGATTATTTGAGGAGGGCTTTGTATGCGCACCGATGACTTTGACTACGAACTCCCCGACGAGCTGATCGCCCAGGCTCCCGCCGAGCCGCGCGACTCGTGCCGGCTGCTCGTGCTGCATCGCGACGGCGGTGCGGGCGCCACCGGCTCTGCCGTGCCCATAGCCGACGGCGGCTCGGTGGAGCACCGCATCTTCCGCGACATCGTCGACGATCTGGAGCCCGGGGACCTGCTGGTTGCCAACGAGACCCGCGTTCTTCCCGCCCGCCTTATCGGCCACAAGGCCGGCACGGGCGGTGTGGGCGAGACGCTTCTGCTCACGCGCCGCGAGGACAAGGACCCGCTCGGCCATGTGTGGGAGTGCCTCGTGAACCCGGGCAAGCGCCTCAAGCCGGGCGCGGTGCTCGAGTACCGCGCGGGCGGGCTCCATGCGCCCATGACGGCGGAGGTCGTGCTCACGGGCGAGATCCTCGACTTCGTACCCGACAGCCGCGGCGGTCGCCTCGTGCGCTTTGAGCCGCAGGGCGCAAACGCGGCGGGCGAGCCGCGCACGCTTAACGAGGCCATCCACGAGGCCGGCCGCGTGCCGCTGCCGCCCTACATTACCGACTACGAGGGCGACCCCGAGAAGTACCAGACCGTGTACGCCGTGAGCGAGGAGCGCTCCGCCGCCGCGCCGACGGCGGGCCTGCACTTCACGCCCGAGCTTATCGAGCGCCTGAAGGAGAAGGGCGTGGGCTGGGAGACCGTCGAGCTCGAGGTGGGCATCGACACGTTCCGCCTGGTGGAGGAGGACGACCCGACCGAGCACGTGATGCATACCGAGCGCTACCACGTGCCGCAGCGCGTCGTGGACGCCGTGCATGCGACCAAGGCATCCGGGCATCGCGTGATCGCGGTGGGCACCACGGCGGTCCGCTCGCTCGAGAGCGCCTGGGAGGCAGATGCCCCTGTGGCCGATCCGCCCGTGGTCGCGCGCCGCTTCGGGGAGGCGCCCGATGCGGCAGCGTGCGGCGGCTCGGGCGACATCGTCGCGCGCGCCGATGCCACGACGAACCTCTACCTCATGCCGGGCTCGACCTACCACGTGGTCGACGCGCTGATCACGAACTTCCACGTGCCGCGCTCGACGCTCATGATGCTCGTGTCCGCGCTTGCCACGCGCGAGCAGATCATCTCCGCCTACGAGGAGGCCGTGCGCGAGCGCTACCGCTTCTTCTCGTTCGGCGACGCCATGTTGATCGACTAGCGATCGCAGGATCGTTCAGCGCGCCTGAGCCGTTTGTCGCAGCAATGCTTGCGCCGCGCGGCTTCGGCGCGCTTTGTTTGAAAACTCTGTTTCAACTTGTGCGAACAAGCTTGTCTTCTGCGGCGGCTCGACGATAATTACCGGGTAGTTCAATGCTCGTTCGCAACGACCCAAGGGAGCAACCATGAGAATCGAGCACGTCGCGCTGTATGTAAACGACCTCGAGGCCGCCCGCGCCTTCTTCGAGACGTACTTCTCGGCCAAGGTCGACGACAATCCGTACCACAACCCCAAGACCGGTCTGCGCACGTACTTCTTCACGTTTCCCGAGGGCGGCGCACGGCTCGAGATCATGACGCGCCCCGGTCTCGAGGATATCGAGAAGAGCACCATGCGCACCGGCTACACCCACTTGGCCTTCACGCTGGGGAGCAAGGAGGCGGTCGACGAGCTCACTGTGCGCCTTGCCGAGGACGGCTACGAGGTGCTGAGCGGCCCGCGCACCACCGGCGACGGCTATTACGAGAGCTCGGTGCTGGGCTTCGAGGGCGTCAATCTCGAGATCACTGCCTAGCGGGCACTGGCTGGTTTTTTGGAACGTTCATAGCGAGAGGGTCGCATGTCCACGCTTCTGCTCGTTGTTATCTATATCGCCTTCGTGGGCCTCGGCATCCCCGACTCGCTGTTCGGGGCCGCATGGCCCGCGATCTACCACGACTTTGCGCTGCCCGTGTCATGGGGAAGCTTCGTGACCATGATCGTGTCGTGCGGCACCGTTTTATCGAGCCTCATCTCGGCTCGGGTGATCAACCGCTTTGGCACGGGTCGCGTGACGGCGGTCAGCACGGCGCTCACGGCGGTCTCGCTTCTGGGGTTCGCCCTTGCCGGCAACCTGTTCTGGCTTTGTTTGTTTGCGGTGCCGCTCGGCTTGGGCGCAGGCTGCATCGACACAGCGCTCAACAACTACGTGGCGCTCCACTACAAGGCAACGCACATGAACTTTTTGCACTGCGCCTACGGCGTCGGCATCACACTGAGCCCGTATCTCATGTCGCTCGCGCTTGCGCGGGGCACGTGGCGCGCGGGCTACGGCGCCGCGTTTGCCGTGCAGGTGGGCATCGCGCTGCTCACGGTGGTCATCCTGCCGCTGTGGGGCAAGGTCGGTCGTTTGCGCGCGGCGGGCGAGGAGGGGGAGGGCCAAGGGGCTCCCAAGACGGTGAGCCCCCTCTCGCTCGTCAAGCGCCATGACGTGCGGCTCGCATGCCTGGTGTTTCTCGCGTCGGTTGCCATCGAGGGCATCTGCAACTCGTGGGGGAGCTCGTATCTGGTCAACGACCGCGGCATGACGCCGGGCGACGCGGCGGGCATGCTCACGATCTACTACGTGGGTATGACGCTCGGACGGTTCTTCTCGGGCGTCTTTGCCAACCGCTTCTCCAGCAAGCAGCTGATCGGGTTCGGTCAGGTCATCACGTTTGCGGCCGTGCTCGTGCTGCTGCTCCCGCTGCCTGCGCCTTCTGCTCCCGTCGGGCTTTTTCTCGTGGGTTTTGGCAACAGCCCGCTGTATCCCAACATGCTTCACCTGACGCCGCGGCTCTTTGGCGCCGATCTCTCGCAGTCGGTCATCGGCGTGCAGATGGCCGCCTCGTACGTGGGCGCCCTCACGTTGCCGCCGCTGTTCGGCCTAGCTGCGCAGCATGCGGGCTTCTGGCTCTTCCCCGTGTGCCTGCT
Source organism: uncultured Collinsella sp. (assembly GCA_949294785.1). GTDB lineage: Bacteria > Actinomycetota > Coriobacteriia > Coriobacteriales > Coriobacteriaceae > Coprousia. The sequence continues at coordinate 3,448 of CASFIQ010000086.1, read as the reverse complement.
CGGGCTTTGCGCTGTTATTCTTACGTGCTTTGGCGCCCTGATGCGTATATCCGCCGCCCGCAAGCGCGCCTAGGCGCAAGCGGGAGGCGGCCCTGGTCTTTGCCATTTTTACTGCGGAGCTGCCAGCTCGGCGTCGCCGACGACGATCGACGCGATCTCGTCTGCGCTCACGACGCGGTCAAAGACGAGGGTGCGCGCGCAGGCTTGCGACCGGGCTTCTTCGGTGGCGTGCTGCGGGGATCCGACGTCGGTCGCAAAGAACTCCGTGCCGTCATCGAGAACGACCCTGACCGGTGTCCATGCCATGGCGTCCCACGCGCCGTCGGGATCCTCGCTCCAGGTCTCGTCAGAGGCTTCGAGGACAATGCGCGCGCCGACGGGCGAGACGGAGGCGCTCGTTATGGTGCCCGACCCTTCGCGCAGCGCAACGCTCACGCCGCCTTCGAGCTCGATCGAGCTGTTGCGGTACGTTCCGTCTATCGACAACGTCCACGGGCCCTCTGCCACCATATGCTCGCTGCGTGTCTCGGAGTCAGGCTCCACGAGGCCGCTGAACGTCACCTCAAACGAACCCTGCACGATGCCCTCGTCTGTTTCGCGTGCGTCAAGGGCGTAGATCTCGATCAGCTGCACCGCGCAGTCTTCCGGGTCGCTGTCGATCCATCTGGAGTGGGTGCCGGTCACCTTACCGGAGCCATTCGCGGAGAACGACTCCTGCAGGAGCCCCAGTGCCGGCGTTCCGTCGTCGTACGAGGCAAACGACGCGCCGTCGTCGCGCGCGAAGGTGTAGACAACCGCGCAGAGGTTCTCGTCTCCTGCGATGACGTCGGCAGACACGGTGATGCCGTCGCCGGATGCGCTCTCCTTAAGCGGTGCCCCGAGCTTTTCGAGGTCGGTCTTGCCAGCCGTCTGGGTAACTCCTCGTCGGCCAAACGCCGTGCGCAGCGCATCGACAACGCGGTCCGCAGTGCCCGTGGCGTAGGCTATGCCAACCGCTGCCAAGAGGAGAAGCGCGGCCGCGGCGGCTGTTCTCAGCGCGGTTCTTGCGCGATTGCGTCTTGTTTTGAGCAGATCGTTGCGCGTCGACATAGGTCCTCCCTCCCGCTGGGGCTTTCGTTCTTGCACGGCGTTGCTGTCGTGTTTGTCGCGCGGAGCGTTTGCAGCCGTGGCGCATGCGTTCAGCGCGATCTGGGAGACGAGGCGCTCCTTCTGCTCTTCAGAGAACGCGACGTTTTCCAGAACGTCGCGGTACGCGCGCTCAAAGTCGTGGCCAACAAAGCGGTTCACGGTCGTCCTCCTGATGTTTTGCGCTGCCTTTGAGAAGGCGCGTCGGGGGTGCGGAGCATGCTGCGAAGCTTTGCCCGTGCGCGCGAAAGCCGCGCGTCCACGGTGTTTTGCTTGCATCCGAGAATCTTGGCGATCTGTGCGCTCGAGTAGCCTTCGAAGTACTTGAGAAAGACGGCCTCGCGGTAGGAGGCGGGGAGCGCCATGACCGCGTCGAGAACCTCGTCGTGCGGAGGTTCGGGAGCGTGCGCTCGAAGGGACGACTCGCCGAGTTCCTCGAGGGGAAGGGTCTTGCGCTGCGCCTGCCTGAGCATGTCTTTGCAGGCGTTCTTGGTGGCGCGGATGACCCACGCCCGCTCATGCGCGGGAGAGGAGAAGCGCCCCTCGCGGTTCATGAGCTTGATGATGATGTCTTGGCAGACGTCCTCCGCGTCGTAGGTGGATTTGAGGTAGGTGTAGGAGAGCCTGAGGATCAGGTTCGCGTAGCGATCGACCAGCGCGCGTGCCCGCTGCTCAGCCGCTGGCCCTGTTGGAGCACGACCTGCTGCCATAGCGCGCCTCCAGTCTCTCTCGGTGGTCGTTCTACCTACCATACGAACAAGAAGGCAAGAATCTGACAGAGAATTGCGAACGCAAAAAGCGAGCGTACGCATTTTGCGAATTGAGATCTGCGATAAAACGCTTTATCGCGAATCCAATCTCGCATTCTGCGTGCGCTCGCATTTTGCGTAGGCTATGGCGCGCCTTGCGTGCGGGCCGCGCCTTGGCGACGCGGCCGGGCTGCTACAGCGTGTCGAGGTCGTAGGGCGTGGTCTGGTAGACGTAGTAGTTGAGCCAGTTGGTGTAGAGAAGCTGGCCCTCGGCGCGCCACGAGACGACCGGATCGCGCGACGGGTCGTCGTCGGGGTAGTAGTTCAGCGGCACGTGGATGGGCAGCCCGCGCGAGACGTCGCGGTCGTACTCGCGCTTCAGCGTGTCGGCGTCGTACTCGGGGTGGCCGAAGACGAAGAAGTGCTTGCTGTTGGTGCTCTTGGCAATGGTCACGCCGCACTCGTCCGAGAAGGCGATAACCTCGAGGTTCTGGTTGGCAACGATGTCCTCGAAGCGCATCTCGGTGTGGCGCGAGTGGGGCATCATGCTCATGTCGTTGAATCCGCGGACGAGCGGCGAGCTCGGTTTGAGCAGGCGGCTCGGGAAAACGCCGAAGCACTTCTCGGGCAGGGGGTACTTGGGGACGCCGTAGTGGTGGTAGAGCGCCGCCTGGGCGCCCCAGCAGACGTGCAGCACGCTGTGCACGTGCTCGAGCGACCAGTCCATGAGCTCAACGAGTTCCGGCCAGTAGTCGACTTCCTCGAACTCGAGCTGCTCGACGGGAGCTCCCGTGATGATCATGCCGTCGAAGCGCTCGTCGCGGACCTCGTCGAACGTGCGGTAAAACGTCTCGAGATGCGCGGGCGAGGCGTTCTTGGCCTGGTGGCTCGCCATGCGGAGAAGCTCGATCTCGACCTGGAGCGGCGTGTTGGAGAGCTTGCGCATAATCTGCGTCTCGGTCACCACGGTCGTGGGCATGAGGTTCACGAGCAGCACGCGCAAGGGGCGGATGTCCTGGTGAATGGCGCGGTGCTCGGTCATCACGAAGATGTTCTCGCCCTCGAGGACAGAGGTGGCGGGCAGGGCGTCGGGGATGCGGATCGGCATGGGGGATCCTTCGGGTCGTAAGCGTGCGATGATGCTGGCAACCATTGTAGGGCAATGCGGGAGGCATATGCCGCGGCGCGCGCCGGACACGCGCGCCCGTCGGTGCGTAGGGGAAGCGCGCGCCGCAGCGCCGCGCCAGGGCGCACGGTCGCGCTTTGCTGCGCGTTGGTTAAATCCGGCGGCGCGGCTGCGCGTCTGCGCCTAACCCCTATAATGCGACATGTTGCATGTGTCCCCCGTGATCCGAATTCAGACGCAAAGGAGAAAAAACATGGCAGAGCGCATCGGAACCACCTGCGTGCAGGGCGGCTACCGCCCCGGCGACGGCGAGCCGCGCCAGGTGCCGATCTACCAGTCCACCACGTGGAAGTACGACACCTCCGAGCATATGGGTCGCCTGTTTGACCTCGAGGAGGCGGGCTACTTCTACACGCGCCTCCAGAATCCCACCAACGACGCCGTGGCA
>CASFIQ010000085.1 GCA_949294785.1 uncultured Collinsella sp. | reverse complement strand
CCTGGCGCTCGCCGGCGGGAAGCCTCTACCTCTCGATCGTGCTGCGGCCCGCCGTCCCCATGCATATGATCATGGGGCTGCCCGCCGTCACGGGACTCGGCGTGCTGGACGCCCTCGAATCGTTCGGGCTCTCCGGGCGCGTGGGCCTCAAATGGCCGAACGACATCATCGCCTGCCCGCGCGAGATCGCCACACCGCATAGCTCGCAGCTCAACCGCAAGCTCGTGGGCATCTTGGTTGAGGGCCGCGCGTCCGAGACCGGCGCCTTCGCCGTCGCGGGCATCGGCATCAACGTGCTCGCCCCGGGCGATATCGCTCCCGTGTCCCCCGAGGTGCAGGCCGCGCTCGACGCCGTGGAGTCGGTTCGACGCGCCCAGGCGGCGGACTCCGAGCCCGATAACGTTCCCGCGCTCGAGCCGATCTCGCTCGCCGAGGCGTTGCCCGAGGGCAAGCCCGTGCCCGATGTCGCGCAGCTCGCCGAAGCGGTCCGTGCGGCGGTTCTCGCCCGGACGGCGCGCTGGGAGCGCGCGATCGTGGCGGGGCTGGGCGCCTCGGGGCCCCTTACGCCGATTCTCGCCTCATACGAGGAGAACCTGCCCATGCTGGGCAAGCCGGTATCGGTGCTCACGCCCAACGGCGCGACGCTTGCGGTGGGATACCTCACGGCGATCGACGGATGGGGCCGCGCCGTCGTCAAATTGGGGACGGGTGAGGAGCGCACCTACACCGCCGAGGCCGTGAGCCTGCGCGAGGTGTAGGGCGGGACGCGGTCAGCCTGCGCGGACGGCTGTGAAGACGGCTAGGAGCGCTCGCGCATGCGGCGGTAGATCTCGCAGATGCCCTTCAGCGTGAGCTGTCCATCAACCACATCGAACACATCGGTCGAGCCGGCGATCACTGGTGCGAGGCCGCCCGTAGCGATGACGAGCGCGCTCGGTGCGCCCAGCTCGCGCCGGATGCGGGCGACCAGCCCCTCCGCCATGGCGGCGGTGCCCAGCACGGCGCCGGATTGGACCGCCTCCACCGTGTTGGCGCCGATGGCGTGAGCGGGGGCGTCGAGCGGGACGCTCGAGAGCCGGGCGGCCCGCGCCACGAGGGCATCCATCGAGATGCGCAGCCCCGGCGCGATGGCACCGCCGATGTAGTAGCCCTCGGCGTCGATCACGTCGATGTTGGTTGCCGTGCCGAAATCCACCACGATCGACGGCGCGCCGTGGTATTTGGCGGCGGCGGTCGCGTTGGCGATGCGGTCGGCACCCACCTCGGCGGGGTTGGCGGCGCGCACACGCGTGACCGAGGCGGTATCGGGACCCACCACCACGGTGCTTGCGGCGATGCGGCCGGCGACGCGGCGCCACGCGTGGTTGAGCTCGGGAACCACCCCGGCGAACGCCATCGCGTCCACCGTATCGAGCGTCATGCCGTACATGCGGAAGTACCCATGCAGGCGCACGTGCAGCTCGTCGGTGGTGAAGCTGCGGTCGGTGGGCATGCGCCACGCGCTGACGAGCCGTTCGCCGTCGAAAAGCCCCAGCGAGGTCTGCGTGTTTCCCATGTCGATCGCGAGCAGCATGGTCGGGTCCTTCCATCTGTTCGGGCGACGCGCGTTCCGTGCCCGCATGTTCCGCTCATTGTATACTTACTCAGTGCTCATCAGCGAACATCCTCAGGGGTTGAACCATGAACAAGTCTGCAAAGCGCCGCCTCGTGGTCGTGGGCGGCATCGTGGTCATCGCCATGCTCGTGATCGTCGCGGTCGCGGGCGCCGGCGGTGCCGCAAGCTCGCTTTCCATCGCCGACGTCCGCTCGGGCGACTACCAGGGCAAGAAGGTCCAGGTCTCCGGGTCGGTCGTGGCCGATTCGCTCGAGAGCGACGGGTCGGTGGCGCACTTCGAGATCCAGCCCGAGGAGGGGACGGGCGACGCTTCGGGCTCCTCCGATATCCTCGTCGTCCATTACGACGGGGCGCTGCCGGCGACCTTCGGCACGGGTGTCGTGGCCATCTGCACCGGTACGGTCGAGGAGGATAACTCCCTCACCGCGACCGAGCTCGTGACCAAGTGCCCCTCCAAATACGAGAGCGCCGAGGGCTCGCTCACCGTTGCCGGCCTCCTCGACCAGGCCGATGCCATGGTGGGCGAGAGCACGAAGGTGTGCGGCTACGTGCGCGGCGACGTCAACGCCGCCGACGCCGACGTGCGCTTCGAGATCGAGAGCCAGGGCGCCACCCTCGCCGTGCGCTGGGACGGCGGCATGGACGAGGCCGTGGTCGACGGCACCGCGGTCGTGGTGACCGGCGCGCTCGACGCCGACGGCGTCTTCGTCGCCTCCGAGCAGCCCGCCATCGACGAGGCGGTGTCCGAATGATCTCCATGCTGGGCAACGCCCTGCAGGTTGTCGCCATGGTGGTGGCGCTCGCCGCCGCCGTGGTCCTGCTCGCCGGGCTGAAGATGCGCCGCGAGGCGCTCGTTAACGCGGGCTACCTGCTCGTCTTCGCCAACCTCGTCGCGCTCACCGCGGCGGTCGCCATCATCCTCGCCTGCTTCGTCACCGAGAACATGAGCCTGCTCTACGTGGTGTCGAACCACCCGCAGGACACGAGCTCCCTGCGACTGCTCTACCAGGTTGCGGGCGTATGGGCGGGCCGCCAGGGGTCGCTGTTGTTCTGGACCTGGCTCATCGCGCTCTTTACCGGCGCCACCGCGTGGCGCCGCCTGAGCCGCACCGACGACCTCACCACCGCCGCCCTCGGCGTGGCGGAGATCGTGGTCGCGCTCTTCGTGGCGACGCTCGTGTTCTCCGAGTCCAACAATCCCTTCGTACCCACGCCGGCCGAGTACCTGAACGCGGACGGCGCGCTCGCGCAGCAGGTGGGAGGCATGAACCCGCTGCTTCTGCATTGGGCCATGGTGCTCCATCCTCCGGCGACCTTCATCGGCTACGCCGGGGTCACGATTCCGTTCGCCTATGCGCTCGCCGCCCTCATCACGGGCGACACCTCCGCGCGATGGGTCGAGCTCGCCGACCGCACCGCGGTCTTCAGCTTCATCTTCCTCACCATCGGCATGGCGCTCGGCGCCGTATGGGCCTACGTGGTGCTGGGCTGGGGCGGCTTCTGGGCGTGGGACGCCGTTGAGAACGCGAGCCTCATGAGCTGGCTCACCGCGATCGCGATGATCCACAGCTTCACGATGTACCGCAAGCGCGGCTGCTTCAAGCGCTGGAGCATGGCGGCGGCGACCGTCACCTTCATCTTCGTGGTGCTGGGCACCTTCATCACCCGTTCGGGTCTGGTGCAGTCGGTGCACGCCTTCGCCGAGGACCCGGTCTCCACCTATTTCTTCCTGGGAATCATGGTCGCCGCCGGTCTTTCCTTCGTGCTGCTGCTCGCGTGGCGCGCGCGCCAGATCGGCGATGCGGACGAGACCGAGTCCCTGGCATCAAAGGCCGGGACCTATTACCTCACGAACCTCGTGTGCGTGGTGGGTGCCGTGCTCGTGGCCTACCTCACGGTGTCGAGCGCGCTGCCGGCGATTTTGCCGCTGGGCGGCCAGGTGGTCTCCGCGGGCGTGTACAACGCGGTCGCGCGTCCCGCGACGGCGCTGTTCGCGCTCATGATGGCGGTGTGCCCGCTGCTCGGGTGGCGCAAGACCGATGGCGCCGCGTTCGGGCGCGCCTTCCGCGTCCCCGCCGTCATCGGCGCCGCGCTCTTCTGCGTGCTCACGTTCCACTTCGCGACCGAGCTCGTCCCCGCCTACGATGCCGACATCGCCGCGGGCGGTGACGTCGCCGCGGCGCTGACCGAGCAGGGCCCGCGCCTGTACTACCTGGCGCTCGCCGAGCTCTCGTTCCTGGCGGCGTCGCTTCTGCTCGCCACCTCGCTCTACCTGCTCGCCCGCGGCGTGCGCGGCCGCATGAACAAGGGCGACAACGCGCTCGTCGCCATCTTCAACCTCTTCCGCCGCTCTCCGGCGCAGGCGGGCGGTTACCTTTGCCACCTGGGCTGCGCGGTGGCGCTCATCGGATTGGTGGGCTCGGGCATGTTCGTCACCGAGCGCACCGTCGCGCTCGAGCCCGAGGTCGGCTCGACGGCGCAGGTGGGTGACTACAGTATCACCTTCGCCGAGTCCACCGATACCTTCGATGAGCAGGACAACCGCGTCATGACGGTCGCGCTCCAGATCGCGCGCACGGGCACCGGCCCCGCCGAGGGATACGACGGCGTGGTCATCCCGGAAGGCGACGAGTGGCTCGGCACCCTTGCCCCTTCGGTCGAGGTCGCGGCCTCCACGCAGCAGCAGACGCTCCATGCGAGCGTCAAGAGCTTCGCCAGCGAGGACCTCTTCGTGGCGTTCCAGGGCCTCAACGCCGACGGGTCGCTGTCGATCTCGGTCAAGGTGAACCCGCTCATCTCGGTGCTCTGGGCGGGCGGGGTCATCTGCGTCGCGGGCATCGTGCTCGCCTTCGCCCCGCGCCGCGCCACGCCCCTCATCGCCGCCGACGAACGCGAGGCGGCCCGTGCCTAGCGCCCGCGACATACCCGCTCTCGCCTTCGACGCGGCCGCGCCGGCGGTTCGCGCGCGCGGCCTCGTGAAGCAGTTCGGGCGCCGCCGGGCCCTCGACGGCGTGGACCTCGAGGTGCCGGCAGGAGCCTTCCTCTCCATATTCGGACCCAACGGGGCGGGCAAGACCACGCTGCTGCGGCAGCTCGCGCTGCTCGCGCGCCCGACGCGCGGCGAGCTTTCGATCCTCGGCATCGACGCGCTCGCCGAGCCGGAGCGCCTGCGCCCGCGTATCGGCCTCATCAGCCATCGCTCCATGCTCTACGGTGACCTCTCAGCGGCGGAGAACCTCGCGTTCTTCTCCGCGCTCTACGACGGAGAGCCGCAGCGTTCGCGCATCGACGAGCTGTTGCGCCTGGTGGAGCTCGACCATCGGCGCAACGACGCGGTGCGCACCTTCTCGCGCGGCATGCAGCAGCGCCTTTCCATCGCCCGGGCGCTCGTGAACGACCCCGCGCTCGTGCTTCTGGATGAGCCCTATTCGGGACTCGACCCGCACGCTGCCGAGATCTTCGACCAGCTGATCGGCCGCGTGCGCGCGGACAGGACCTTCATCATGGTCAGCCATGATCTGGAGAAGGGTTTCTCCATGGCCACGCATGCGCTCATCCTCGCGCGCGGGCAGGTGGTGCTCTCCGCGCCGGTGGCGGGAATCGATTTCGCGGCGTTTCGCGACCTCTACCTCGCGACCGTGGGGATGGGGGTGGCGTGATGGGCGATCGCGAGACGCGTCGCGCCTCCGCGTGGCAGCAGTACTGCGCGCTCGTGGGGAAGGACATTCGCCAGGAGATCCGCACGCGTGAGATGATCACCTCCATGGTGGTCTACGCCATGCTCGTGCTCACCGTCTACGGAGCCGCCCTCTCGCAGGTGGGGGATTCCATCCAGGTGATGTCGTTCGCGGGCGGCATGCTCTGGGCGCTCATCGTCTTCACCAGCCTGCTGGGCCTCAACCGCAGCTTCGCGCACGAGACCGAGTCAGGCTGCCTCGAGGGGATCCTCCTCGCACCCGTCGACCGCGCGCTGATCTTCGCCGCGAAGGCGACGGTGAACCTCGTCATGCTCGCCGTGGTCGAGTTCATCGCCGTTCCGCTGTTCTTCCTGTTCTTCCTCTCCGGGGCCGAGCTCGCCCCCACCTGGCCGCTCATCCTGCCGCCACTCTTTTTGGGCACGGTGGGCGTGGCGGGCGTGGGGACGCTCCTCTCCACCATGACGATCGATACGCGCGGGCGCGATGTGCTGCTGGCCATTTTGCTGATCCCGGTGATCTTCCCGCTGCTCTACGCATGCGTCTCCGCTACGAGCATCGCTTTCGCGGGGGTCGCCGGCACGTTTGGGACGTACGGCACCTCGCTCGTGGTCGCCGGGGCCTACGACGTGATCATGCTCGCGGCGTCCTGGGGTCTCTACGAGTTCGCGGTCGAGGGCTGATTGCGCTACCATAGGCGAGGTTATAGACTATAGTTTGTTGCGGATAACTTTCAAGCGACCCGGTAGGAAGGAGCCTTCCCGTGGATAGTTCGACCCCAGCGGCAAGCGGGTGCACCCGCCGAGGATCGAGCCGCCTCGCGCGCCTCGTGCCCGCCGCGCTTATCATCGGCGTCATCCTCACCGTCATCGATGTCGTGTGGGCGTTCACGATCTCCCCGTTCGTGCAGGGCGCGGAGCTCTCCGAACCGGTCGTGATCGCCGGGCGCCAGGTCACCACCAAGCTGCTGCTCAGCCAGAAGATCTTCTACCTGCATGTGCCCGTCGCCGTGGCGTCGTTCGCCGTCATGGCCGTGGCGGCCGTGCATGCCGTCCGCTTCCTCATGACCGGCGACCGCGAGCACGACGTGCGCTCCAAGACCGGCATGGAGGTCACGCTCGTCTTCGTCGCCGCCACCATGATCTCGGGCGACCTGTGGACGCGCTTCGAATGGGGCACCTGGTGGGTATGGGAGCCCCGTCTCACCACGTATCTCATCCTGACGCTGCTCACCATCGGCTACTTCATCCTGCGCAACGCCATCGACGACCCCGAGCGGTGCGCCCGCTTCTCGGCAGTCTTCTGTCTGGTCGCGTTCATCGACGCGCCCATCTCGTTCCTCATCACCCGCTTGGTGCCCAGCTCGACCCACCCGGTGGTGTTCCGCACCGATTCCGGCTTGCCGCCCGCCATGCTCATCCCGTTTCTGCTGGGGCTGTTCGGCATGCTGCTCATCGCGTTCGCGCTCTACCGCATCGCCTGCCGCATCAACGCGGACGCGCTCGAGGTCGAGGCGCTGAAAGAGCAGCTTGAGGAGCAGGATGCGCAGGTGCAGCGCCGCGCTGCCGAGGATGCGCTCGCGCGGCTGCGCGCGCAGGCG
>CASFIQ010000084.1 GCA_949294785.1 uncultured Collinsella sp. | reverse complement strand
CGTGGCCGAGGTGTCGGGCGCGGCGAGCACGGCCTTGCAGCCGGTGTCCAGGTTCTGACCGGCGCCCGCGAACGTGATGCCCGTGAAGCTCGAGCGGCTGCGCGCGCCGGTGAGCACGCTCATGGGGTAGAGGTAGCCCACGTGGCTGCCGAACGAGCCCGAGATCCACTCGATCTCGCCGTCCTCGTCCACCCGCGCGCGCTTGGTGTTCAGGTTGTACATGTTCTTCGACCAGTTCTCGATGGTCGAGTAGCGCAGGTGCGCCCGCTTGCCCACGAAGAGCTCCACGGCGCCCGCATGCAGGTTCGCCACGTTGTATTTCGGCGCCGAGCACCCCTCGATGAAGTGCAGGTCGGCGTCGTCCTCCACGATGATCAGCGTGTGCTCGAACTGCCCGGCGCCCTTGGCGTTCAGGCGGAAGTAGCTCTGCAGCGGGAAGTCGAGCTTCACGCCCGCGGGCACGTAGACAAAGGAGCCGCCCGACCACACCGCGCCGTGCAGCGCCGCGAACCTGTGGTCCGTGGGCGGGATGAGCGTCATGAACTTCTCGCGGATGAGCGCCTCCCACCGCGGCTCGTGAAGCGCCTCCTCGATGCCGGAGTAGACGATGCCCATCTTGGCGGCCGTGTCCTGCATGTTGTGGTACACGAGCTCGGAGTCGTACTGCGCGCCCACGCCGGCGAGGTAGCTCCGCTCCGCCTCGGGGATCCCCAGGCGCTCGAACGTGTTCTTGATGTCGTCGGGCACCTCGTCCCAGGTGGCGGACTGGTCGGTGTTGGGCTTCACGTATGTGGCGATGTGGTCCATGTCGAGACCCTCGATCGAGGGGCCCCACGTGGGGTCGGCCATGCGGTTGTAGATCTCGAGCGACTTCAGGCGGAACTCGAGCATCCACGCGGGCTCGTCCTTGCGGGTGCTGATCTCGCGCACGATGTCGGGCGTAAGGCCCTCGTCCAGGCGCTCGAAGCCCTCCTCGGAGTCGGTGATGTCGTAGAGGCTGCGGTCGATGTCCGCGACCTCGGTGCGCTGCTTAGGCATACGTCGCCCCCTAGCGCTCGATCGCGGCCGAGAGGTCCGCGGGGTCGATGGCGTCGGTATCGGCCGCGCCGGCGACAGCGGCGTCTGCGGCTGCGTTCGCGCCGTCAGCCTGCTCGAAGCTCTCGAAGCCGTGCTCATCGATCCAGCCGATGAGCTCAGCGTCGCCCTCGTGCACCATGCGTCCGCGCACCATCACGTGCACGCGGTCGACGCCCACGTGCTCCAGGATGCGGGTGTTGTGGGTGATGATGACGAGCGTGCCGGCGCAGCGCTCGCGGTAGAGCTCGATGCCGCGGCTCACCACGGAGAGCGCATCCACATCGAGGCCCGAGTCAGTCTCGTCCAGGATGGCGAGCTTGGGCTCCAGGAGCAGCAGCTGCAGCATCTCGACCTTCTTCTTCTCGCCGCCGGAGAAGCCCACGCCCAGCTCGCGGTTGAGATAGCTGGGGTCCATGTCCAGCTCGGCGCAGAGCTCCTTCACGCGGCGGCGGAACTCCTTGCCCTTGAGCTCGCGGCCGGGGCGGTTGGCGAGCGTGGCGCGCAGGAAGCTGGAGAGCGGCACGCCCGGGATCTCGACCGGCGCCTGGAAGGAGAGGAAGAGCCCGGCGCGCGAGCGCTTGTCCGCGGGGAGCTCGGTTATGTCCTCGCCGTTAAAGACGATGGTGCCCGCGGTCTGGGTGTAGACCGGGTCGCCCATGATCACGTGGCCGAGCGTCGACTTGCCGGCGCCGTTGGGGCCCATGAGCACGTGGGTCTCGCCCGCGTTGATGGAAAGGTCGATATGGTGGAGGATCTCCTTCTCGTCCACGGCGGCGACAAGGCCGCTGACGGAAAGCAGGGGGGTGGTAGGCATGGGGCACCTTCCTCATGTTCGGGGCGTCGCGCGCGGTCGCTGCGGGCGCGTCAAAACCCTATTAAATCTCTCGGAATAAAGATAAGATGTATGCGCGCCAAGTCAAGATATAATCCGAGTGATTTGGTGGGAAATCCACGCGCCGATTCCACGCGCCCGCCCGCCGCCTGAAGGAGGTGCCCGTGCTCATATCGTCCAAAGGGCGCTACGCCCTGCGCCTCATGATCTACATCGCCGCGTTCGGCGACGAGGAGGGCAAGATCGCCCTGCGCGAGGTGGCCGAGCGCGAGGGCATCTCGCTCAAGTATCTGGAGCAGCTCGTGCGCCCGCTCATGCACGCGGGCCTGCTCACGAGCGTGCGCGGCAAGGGCGGCGGGTACATGCTCGCGCGCCCCGCCGAGGAGGTGCGCGCCGGCGACATCCTGCGCGCCGCCGAG
>CASFIQ010000083.1 GCA_949294785.1 uncultured Collinsella sp. | reverse complement strand
CGCCCACAAAGTACGCGAGCACGCGTCCGGCACCGCAGCCCACGTCGAGCAAGTGGGAGCCCGCACCGAGGTCCAGCCCGCCAAGAAGGTCCTCGAGCACGGCGTAGGGAGTGGCCGTGGGGTCATGGGCTCCCGCACCGGCATGGCGCGTCCTCTCGGCACGCTCGAGCGAGCTTCCGGCAACGGCCAGATCGCGCTGCAGGTCGTCGTCACGCATCGAGCCAGAACCCCTCGACCGGTTTGTCGTGGTCGTAGAAGCGCTCGTCCTTCTCGCCAATCTCTCGCAGCACGCGGCACGGGTTGCCTGCCGCCACCACGTTGGCGGGCACGTCGTGCGTGACCACGCTTCCCGCGCCCACCACGGAGCCCGCGCCAACCGTCACGCCCGGCAGCACCACGCACCCGGCGCCGAGCCACGCTCCCGCGCAGATGCGAACGGGCTTGTTGTACTGCAGGCCCTTGGCGCGCAGCTGCGGCGAGACGGGATGCGACGCCGTGCAGATGGTGACGTTGGGGCCGATCATGACGTCGTCCTCGACGAAGATGTCCGCGTCGTCCACCAGCGTGAGCCCCATGTTGGCATAGACGTTGTTGCCCAGGTGCAGGTTTGCGCCGCTCCAATTGGCGTGGAACGGCGACTCGATCATGCATCCCTCGCCCGCCTCGGCCACAAGCTGGCGCAGCAGCGTGTCACGCTCCTCCGAGCTGCCGAACGGTAGCGCGTTGTAGGCATCCAGCAGGTCACGTCGACGCCCCTGCTCCGCAAAGAGCTCCGGATCGTTGCAGACGTAGAGCCTGCCGTCGGCCATGCGCTGGCGAACTTCCGTGAGGTCCATCGGGGTTCCGTTCCTCTCGCTGGATAAGCGAGCGCCCCGCCGCACAAAAGCGACGGGGCGCTTGAGTTTGATTTAAATCATTATTCCCACTCGATAGTGACGGGGCGGTTTTCGGGTTTTTTCATATCATCATCTCCGCAGGTCAGAGTGGGTGTTTCTTATCGGGTGGGGTTCATCGCTGACCCTCCTGCCACAAATCTGCCACAAATTATACCGCGGCCAATCCCTGCCACGTAAGGGCGGGTCTCGCGGGTGGCCGCCGCCATCATGCGAACGCCTTCGAGACGGCCGCCACGGCGTCGCGCTTCGCGTCCATGTTCACGTGGGTGTAGATGTCCATCGTGATCTGGGAGCTGTAGTGCCCGGCGAGCTCCTGCATGACCTTCGGGTGGACGCCGGAGAGGGCGAGCATGGTGAGGTAGGTGTGCCGAAGCTCGTGGAGGCACCATCCTTCGAGCCCGTACTTCGTGCGGTCCTCGGTCCACCAGCGGCTGAGCGTGCTGGGCAGCAGGCGCGTCCCGTACTTGTCGGACACGACGGGCGACTCGTCGGTCTGCTCGATGTAGCCCTCGTACGGCTTGCGGTACGAGTTGGTCTTGGCGTAGCGCGCCGCCTGCGCCTCCTTGTGGATCTTGAGCGCCTCCGCCACGTTTTCGGGCAGGGGCAAAAGGCGCATGCCCGCCTTGGTCTTGGTCTCCTTGAGGTTGCCCAGGGTGTCGTAGGAGTGGCTGATGTCCACGATCCCGCGCTCGAAGTCGATGTCGCCCCATGACAGGCCGCAGATCTCCCCGCGCCGCAGCCCCATGGTGATGGCGAGCAGGTAGGCGCACTCGCGATCGTTCTTCTCGTCGAGCATGGCGATGAACACGTGGGCGCGGTCGGGGTTGAGCGCGCGCTTCTCCTTGGTGTCCATCTTCGGCGGGTTGGCGCCGTCGCAGGGGTTCTTGACGAGGATCCCTTCCTTGATCGCCTGCTCGAACACGAGCGTTATGTTGTCGTGGATCTGGTTTACGTAGCTGCCGCTGGAGGGCTTGCCCGAGAGCGTGTCGCCCTTGAGCATGGCGATGTACATGTCGTCGAGCATCGCCGGGGTGATGGAGGCGAGGTTCGCCTTGCCGATGTGGCGGCTCGCCGCCTTGAACTGCCACCTCTGGCGCTTCTGCGTCGTCTCGGCGACCTCCTTTCCCAGGGCGCGCCGTTCGAGGAAGCGCTCGCAGTATTCCTCGAACGTGTACGACGTCTTTCCCTGCACCCTGTCGTGCTCGATCTCGTCCACGAACTCGCGCAGCGCCTTCTTGGCCTCGGTGTAGGTGCCGTTGAAGCGGCGCGATTTTGTCTTGTACTTTCCCGTTCTCGGGTCGAGCCCCACGGGAACGCGGAGCTCCCACTTGCGGCACTTGCTCTTGGGCTTGCTCTTGTCGCGCTGGACGATGTAGCCGCCGCCTTCCACGTTCGCCATGGCTACTCACCGTCCTTTGCGGGGACGTAGGGCGGGCGGTAGTGCCAGGCGAGGTCGGACGCGAGCTCCCTTTGCCAGGGCTCGTCGAGGCGCAGCGGGGCGCCGGGCTCCGCTGCGGCGAGCACGACGACGGGGAACTCGTTGCCGGCGGCGTCCGTGGCGAAGCAGGACACGACGCGCAGGTTCTTCTCTGCCTTGGTCATGGTGGTCACCTCCTCCCCTGGGAGCGGGCGGCGCGCTCGCCGAGCTCGACGTAGGCGAGGTAGCTGTCCACGAGGGCGCGGCCGTCGGCGCTGAGGGCGTCGTAGCGGGGCTGGATGCCCTCGGGCTCCGGCGCGTCGATGTCCTCGCGGCCGACCACGAGGTCGATGGAGCAGCCGAGCCTGTCGGCGATCTGCCAGGCGGCGGGCAGCGGTATGCCGCAGTCGGCGCCGTCGCCGGCGCGCTCGTAGCGGGCGTAGGTGGAGCTGGGGATGCCGAGCGCCTCGGCGAAGTCCTTCGCGGAGCGGAAGCCCGCCTGGCGGCGGAGGCGCTGGAGTGTTCTTTTGCCGCCGATGCGGCACGTTGGGGTATGAGCGGGGTTGAGGGATGACATATACTTGTCACCGTCCCTTCTGGATTTGCCTCTGGACCGGACACCGAGCCCGCGGGAGGACCAGTCCCGCGGGCTCAACTCGTTTCGCTTCCTATGCCTTCGCACCACCGTCCCTTCTGCTCGCCGAGGAGTCGTACTCGAGGGCGGCGCCGAGGTCGACCGTGCTCCAGAGCACGTGCATGCCTTCGAAGTCGTACTCGCCGTGCGTGCGGTCGTAGGCCGCCATGATCTTCTTGATGGTGGCGTTGTCGTTGAGCTCTTGAAGCTTGGTCGAGAACCTGCCGCGCTTCCTCGCCGCCTGCTCCTGGAGGAAGGACTCGAAGGCCGAGCGCGCGGCATCCGCGCTCTCGAAGGCCACGAGCTCGCCGAAGCCGGCGCCCTCGCGCATCTGGGAGAGCATCTGCTGCTCGTACTGGTAGCAGAGCGCCTCGAAGGGGCGCTCCTCCTCGCGGCGCTTGCGCGCGCGGATCCGCTCGTCCTTCATGAGCACGAACTCGCGGAGCTCGTCCGCGAGCGCCCGCCCCTCCGGCGTGAGGCCGTCGTACTCGAGCTGCACCTCGCCGCGCGCGCCGGCGGGGTCGGGCGTCTCGCGCCCCACGATGGCGTCGATGGTGGTGCCCAAGATGTCCGCGAGCTGCCAGGCGCGCTCCATGGGGATCTTGTCGGGGTTGGACTCGTAGCGCGCGTAGGTGGACGAGGGTATCCCGTGCGCCTCCGCGAAGTCGTTGGCGTTGCGGAAGCCCGCCGCCCTGCGGAGCTCCAAGAGGTTGCTTGCCATGGCGTCCGCCTTTCTCGAGATGTGTGCAACTTGTGGAGCGGCGCTTGCCGCCGTCCTGCTCTCGTTCTTACGCTTCGCAACAGATTCTATCACTACTTGACAAGCTGTTCAACGTTCTAAGGTCATTCTACACCAAATCTTGCAGACAATCTCACTATCTGACAATTCCTGTGATATTCTACCGCTGCAAGGCGACGGAACGTGCCACTTCCTGACAGACGGCGCGGTCGCGTGTCCGGTCCAGAGGCAAATCAGACGAGAAGGAGCGAGAGATGAGGTTCGAGGAACTGCCTTACTTCATGACCCCCAAGCAGCTCGCCGACGTGACCGGCGAGCACGAGGGATCCATCACCCGCGGCATACGCGAGGGGCGGATCCCCGCCGACAAGGTGAACGGTCGCTGGCGGATCTGCCGCGACGTGATCTTCAAGAACGCGAAGAAGGGGGCCTCGAATGACGGAGAGGGCCGCGAGTAGCCCACGCGGGGCGGGCTCCCTCGCCGACGCGCTGGCACGCGTCCCTGCGGAGCTCAAGGCCGAGCCGCGCTGGGTGTGCTGGCGGCGCGAGGAGCGGAACGGCAGGGCGACGAAGCTGCCCGTGGACGCCCATACCGGGCGCATGGCCAAGAGCACCGACCCCGCGACCTGGGCGGCCTTCGAGGAGGCCGTGGCGGCCGTGGGCCGCTGGCGCTGCGACGGCGTGGGGTTCGTCTTCGGGCCGGACCGCGCCTTCACGGGGCTCGACCTCGACCACGTGATTTCGGATGGCGCCCTCGACCCCGCGTACCGCTGGGTGGTCGAGGAGGCCGGGACCTACACGGAGGTCTCGCCCTCGGGCGACGGGCTGCACCTGATCTTCCGGGGCGCGAAGCCCGACTGGGCCCAGCGCTCGCGCAAGGGCCAGCCCGGCGGGCGCGTGGTGGAGATGTACGACCACGACCGCTACTTCACCGTGACGGGGGACGTCTTCGAGGGTCGCGGGGCGCTCGCGGAGAACCCCGGCGTCGTGGAGAGGGCGTACCGCACCTGGATCGAACCCGAGACGCGCTCTTCGCAGCCGCGCCTGGAAGACGCGGTGCGCGAGGCTTCCCCGGGCGATATGGGCGACGACGAGCTCGTCGAGCGCATGCTCGCGAGCAGGAGCGGCGGCGACATCCGCGCCCTTCTGGCGGGAGACTGCTCGGCGCAGGGCGGCGACCATTCCGCTGCCGACATGGCGCTCTGCAGCCACCTCGCCTTCTGGTGCGCGGGCGACGCCGCGCGCATGGACAGGATCTTCCGCGCAAGCGGCCTCATGCGCGACAAGTGGGACAGCAGGCGCGGCGGCACCACCTACGGCGCGCAGACGATAGAGCGGGCCATATCGGGAGCCACGGAGTTCTACAAGCCGAGGGCTGCGAGGCGTGATGGTTCTTCTCGCCCTCGTGCTAATAATAAGAACACTTGTTCGATGTCAACGCGGCGCGAACAGCAAGGGGTACCCGACGATGACGCCGCGCCGAGGGAGGCCACAGAGGGCGCGCCCTCGGTCGAAGGCTGGTACGTGGACGAGCGCGGCAGACTCTGGGCGGCGGACGCGGCCGGCGGGCTGCGCTACACCGTGACGGCGACCGCGCCCTGGATCGCGTGCGACCTGGTGGACGTGGACACGGGCGACGTCCGCGCGCTCGTGCGCGTGGCCGTGGCGGGCGGCGTGCGCGAGCGGGCGCTCGACCGCGACGTGCTGCTGAACCAGACGCGCATCATCGGCGCGCTGGCGCCGCTCGGCGCGAACGTGTCGAGCACGAACGCGAAGGACATCGTGCGCTACCTGACCGACTGCGAGCGCCGGTGCGCGGGCTCGCGCCCCCGCGCGCGCAGCGTGGTGCACCTGGG
The DNA here is from genome assembly GCA_949294785.1 of uncultured Collinsella sp. GTDB lineage: Bacteria > Actinomycetota > Coriobacteriia > Coriobacteriales > Coriobacteriaceae > Coprousia. The sequence goes on along the minus strand of CASFIQ010000083.1, from coordinate 3,187 downwards.
CTGGGCGGAGGGCGCCCTCTCCTCGTTCATGCCCTACGACGCGGGCGGCGAGGTGCGCTTCGACCCCTCGCCCGACGAGGCGGTGAAGGCGCGGCCGTTCATGGAGCCCGCGGGGACGCTCCCGGACTGGGTGGCGGGCATGGCGCCCGCGCGGGCGGCGTCGCCCGCGTTCCGGTGCGTGATGGCGGCGAGCTTTGCCTCCGTGCTGGTGGCGCTGCTCGGCGTGCAGACCTTCATCGTGTACCTGTGGGGCAGGAGCCGCAGCGGCAAGACGCCGACGCTCAAGGCGGCGGGCAGCGTCTGGGGCGACCCGACCGAGGGCTCGGACTCCTACTTCCGCACCTTCGCGGACACGCCCAAGAGCATCGTGCGCGCGGCGGCGCTCTTCCACGACATCCCCGTCATTATCGACGAGCTGCAGAGCAAGGGGGCGCCGGGCGGGCAGGCCTCCAAGCGCCAGATCGTGGAGGACCTGCTCTACTCGCTCTCGCTCGGGCACGAGCGCGGGGCGCTGAACTCCGACCGCTCCATGATGCGGGCGGGCTCTTGGCGCAGCCTCACGATAGCCACGGGCGAGATCCCCATCGTGGGCGAGTCCACCCAGCAGGGAGCCGCCAACCGAACGCTCGAGCTCAACGCCGAGCCCTTCTCCGACGTGAGGGCCGCGCAGGGAATGCACCATCTGGTCTCCGCGCAGCACGGCACGGCGGGGCGCGCCTTTGTCGAGGCGCTGCGGCGCAACCCCGCCGAGTTCTACGCCCGGCAGTTCGCGCAGGTGCGCGACTCGGTCGCCTCGATCGCGTGCGGACACCCGCAGGCGGACAACATCGCGCTGCTCGCCTTCGCGGACGCGCTCGCGGAGTTCTACGTGTTCTCGCCGGGAAGCGACTGGCAGGGCTGCCTGGACGCCTCGCTCGCGATGGCGGTGTGGGCGCTCGGCAACGCGACGGGTGCCGAGGGCGGCGACACCGACCTCAAGGCCATCCAGTTCGTGGCCGAGTGGCTTGTGGGCAACCGCATCCACTTCGACGACTACTGCGAGAACGACCGGCTGGAGCGCTGGGGCGCGATCGAGGACAAGACCTGCGCGACGGGCTACCTCTGGTATGTGTTTTCGAGCGTGCTCGACCGGGCGCTCGCGGGCGCGAACTACGACCGGGCGAAGACCCTTCGCCGCATGGAGGAGGAGGGGCTGCTCGTCTGCGACTCGGGGCACCGCTATACCAAGCAGAAGCGGTTCCGCAACGCGGGGCGCGTCTACTGCGTCTGCATCGACAACGAGGCGCTGGAGGCGTTCCTGGAGCGGGCTGCCACGGGCGCCGGTGCGGCCGTCATCGCGTCTCAAGGCGGTGCGCCATGTTGAGACGGGGCTTGAGACGGCCGTACCGGCTGGTGAGGATGGAGGTTTATGGCGGGCGTCTCAATGTCATGACGGGAACGAGGAACAAGGCCGCACCGCGCGCGGGCGCACGCGCGCGCACGGGCGCGAGGGGCTCTGGCGGCGGGGCGCTTGAGACGTTGAGACGGCTGGCGTTTTCGCTGGCAGGCGGGCTGCTTTCCGTCTCAAGGGCGCGGCGCGGGCGCGATGGCGCGCGGCGCTCGAGCATGAGACGCGACGGGAGGGGGCGCGGATGAGCTGGTGGACGGAGGAGCAGGACGACGTCCTGCGCGAGGTGAGCTTCAGGGGCGCCGCCTACGCGGCGGCCGAGATCGAGCGGCGCTGCGGCGTCGCCCACTCCGTGCGGGCCGTGGAGATGCGCGCGTCGCGGATTCACTGCTCGCTGGCGATCCAGACGGTGTGCCCGCAGTGCGGCGCCGTGGGCGTGAAGATCAACCGGCAGACGGGGATGTGCCCGCTCTGCACGGAGCGCTACCACCTGGAGCAGGAGCGCGCCTTCAACGAGCAGCTGGAGCGCGAGCGGGCGCACGCGGAGGAGTCCGCCGAGCTCGACGAGGTGCGGCGCGAGCGGGACATGATGCGGCAGCGGAACTCGCGGCTGTGCAGGAAGTACGGGCTCAAGGGGCGGCGGGAGCGGAAGGGCGACTTATAAAAACGGAGTCAGATTTCTGGTTTCTCACTCGTGTTCGACCCCGTATTCAACATTTCCCTCAGTGCCGACTCATAGTGCCTGACAATCAGATAACGGATTTGAATGGGTTTAATCAGATGCCGTGTCTTTAGGTGAAAAAGGTAATCCTCTTCTTCGTCTGGTTTACCTACATACTCAGAGCTCTTTTTGATGTATTCAAATCCATCTTTTTTGGGGGCATCATTCCAGCTGATGAGTATTTTATCTATTCTGTCAGCAAGTTCGGCGGGATATAAAAACCTATATCGTGATATGTGGTTCCCAAGTATCGACATGTTGTCGCTGGCGCGCCGCTCAATCTCCTGCAGGTCAGTTTTGGACACATAGCAGCCCGCATCATTTATGCAGGTAACCTTAGCGTCTGCTTCTGAGAACACCACTTTGTCATTTATAGATCCCGTGGCGTCATAGCGCGTCATATTGTTTATTCGGTCCTCAATGCGAAGCTCATTTGGCAGAACAGCATTCAACTCATTGTTTGCCTGCATAAAAATATCGATTCTCTTATCGATAATCTCATCTCTGCGCTCCCTCCTTTTCAGGCTGTATGTCTGAACTAGGGTCGCTGCAGAAAGGATTGCCGTAACGATGCAGGGAATTAACGTAATGAGGTCGGCAGTGGAAACAGCTGCCGTTGACACGTTGCTCATATGCCCTCCAAACTCATATTTGCTCAACAGAGTGTTTACTCTCCATCCTTAACCATTTCAACCCATAAAAGTGTTTGTGACGCGCCTGGAGAATCCACCGTGAGGGGTTCTATCGATTTTCACGGGGGTGATTTGCATGGCGAGGCGTCCGAAGCTGACGCAGGAGATGGTGGACGAGGCTATTGCGCTCAAGGCGGACGGCCTCTCCAACGGCGACATCATCTGCGCGCTGGGCATCCACGAGTCGAAGTTCTACCGCTGGATCGGAGATCCCAAGAACAAGCTGCAGCGCGCGTTAAGCGAGGGGCTAAAAAAGGAGGAGTCGGCGTTCAAGCGGACGCTGCTCACCACGATCCGCTCGGCGGCGCTCGCGAGGCACCAGTACTGGACGGCGGCGGCGTGGCTGCTGGAGCGCAAGTACCCCGACGAGTTCGGCAAGGCGGAGCG
>CASFIQ010000082.1 GCA_949294785.1 uncultured Collinsella sp. | reverse complement strand
CGGCAGCCGAGCCCGCTCCCGCACCGGCTCCGGCGCCCGAGTCCGAGCAGCCCGAGAAGGCGGCGCCCGCCCAGCAGGCTGCCGACCAGACGAGCGCCCCGACCATCCTCCCCGAGCCCGATGTCGACGCCCAGCGCGCGGCGTGGGAGGCGGAGGAGGTCCCCTACGACGACGCCTACATCGCTTCGTTCTCCGACGAGGAGGACCTCCCGCCCTTCGATATGCCCGCCGCGCAGACCGCGCCGACGGCGGATGTCGCTCCTGAAACGGAGGTGGCGCCTGCGATGCCCGGTGCCGTGCCGGAAGCGCCCGGCGATTCCGCACCGCAGGCTGCCGGGCACCCTTCCGCCGCAACGCCCGTCACGCCGTCTGCCGCTGCGGCACCCTTCGCGCCGTCCGGGACGGAATCCGTGGGGTCTCCCGCTTCTGTGGAGGATGCCAAGGATATGATCTCCAACATCTTCGGCGCGGCGACCGTCTTCAAGACCGAGTAGCCGCAACGCCGCACGAGCGTTCATGACACGCGATTCAATCCGTGCGCGCGTCCCGACGCCCCGTGCGAGATGCTCCGCACGTGCCGCCCGGCGTCCGTTTGGGTATCATGGTGGAGTTCGAGATACCCGAGCGCGCCCAACCGCGAACCCGCCTTCGGCAGCGCGGTCGGCGCCGCTTGATGAAGGAGGACCTCATGGCCCAGATGAACATGCAGCAGGTTATGAAGCAGGCCCGCAAGATGCAGGAGCAGGTCGCGGCGCTTCAGGCCGACCTCTCCGAGACCACCGTCGACGCCTCCGCGGGCGGCGGTATGGTCAAGGTCACCGTCAACGGCGACATGCAGCTCGTGTCCTGCACCATCGATCCCGACGCGCTCGATCCCGAGGACGTCGAGATGCTCCAGGACATGATCGTGGCCGCCGTGAACGAGGCCATCCGCGGCGTGAACGACATCGCCTCCAAGCAGATGAGCGCCATCACCGGCGGCATCAACATCCCGGGCATGCCGTTCTAGGCGCGCGGTCCCGCTTTCGCTTCCCGTCGCTCTCTACCGTTTTCGTACCGAGAATCGCGAACCGTCGATGGCACAGAACCAGAGCCTGCAGAAACTCCTGGATGAGCTGGGGCGCTTGCCGGGCATCGGCCCCAAGAGCGCCCAGCGCATCGCCTACCACCTCCTGGAGGCGGACGCCGACGAGGCGCGCCGCCTGGCGGAGGCGATTCTGGAGGTTAAAGACGAGGTCCACTTCTGCCGGCGCTGCTTCAACTACGCCACCGCCGACGAGTGCCCCATCTGCCAGGATTCCAGCCGCGACCGCACGCGCATCTGCGTGGTGGCCGAGCCGCGCGACGTCTCCGCAATCGAGCGCACCGGCAGCTACCACGGGCTCTACCATGTGCTGGGCGGCGTGATCAGCCCCATGGACAAGATCGGCCCGGCAGAGCTCCATGTGCGCGAGTTGCTTCAGCGCCTGGCCGAGGAGGATATCCGCGAGGTCATCCTCGCCACCAACCCCAACGTGGAGGGCGAGGCCACGGCGAGCTACCTGGCCCTGACCATCAAACCGCTCGGCATTCCCGTGAGCCGCCTGGCGAGCGGCCTTCCCGTGGGCGGCGACCTGGAATACGCCGACGAGCTCACCCTGGGCCGCGCGATCGAGGCTCGCCGCACGCTGTAGGACCGCGTAGATACGTACAGCGCTATATGACAGCTGCCTAGGCGCGCATCTCCTCGGTGTCCTCGGCGATCTCGCGCGCGATGCGGTGCAGCTGCCGGTCGTGCTCCAGCGCATCGGCGGTCTTCTCGGGCAGGTAGACCGAAAGGCGTCCGCCCAGCGTGCGGAAGACCCCATAGCCCTCGGCATCGATCGCCACATCGTCCTGCTCGCCGATGACGGCACTCCAGGTCTCGCCGGCATGCGCGGCGCCCACGAACATGCGCTTCTCGCCGCCGTCGCGGTCGGTCAAGACCACGGCAAGGCCGCTGCCGGGGTAGTCGGCTGCGCCTTCGCGCGTCCAGCCGATCACGTCCGGGGCGTCCAGGTAGTCGTGCTGCGTGCCGTAGGCGAAGCGGCGTCGGATCTCCATCAGCAGCGGCAGCTCGCGCACCGCGGGAATGTTGCCATCGTTTGGCATGCCGTACAGGTCGCCGTAGAAGACGCAGGGGTAGCCCGCCTCACGCAGGAGGATCAGCGCGTAGGCCGCCGGCTTGAACCAGGTCTGAACGAAGGACTGCAGCGCCTGGCCGAGGAGGATATCCGCGAGGTCATCCTCGCCACCAACCCCAACGTGGAGGGCGAGGCCACGGCGAGCTACCTGGCCCTGACCATCAAACCGCTCGGCA
>CASFIQ010000081.1 GCA_949294785.1 uncultured Collinsella sp. | reverse complement strand
CGTCCTTCCACAGGGACTCGGTCTTCTCGGCGGTCTTGGGGGCGTTCTCGGGTTCCTGCGGTGAGTTCGCGGCGACCTTGGTCGCGACGGTTGCGTCTGCCATGAGAATCACCCCTCTTCCTTGGTGTAGGTGATGCGCGGGTCCAGGTAAGCGTAGATCACGTCCACCACCAGGTTGATCACGATGAAGATCACGCCGATCAGGAGCACCGCCCCCTGCACGACGGGAAAGTCCGATTTCAGGATGCAATCGACCACGTACTTGCCGATACCCGGCCAGGCGAAGACCGTCTCGGTGAGCATGGCGCCGCCGAGCAGGCTCCCCAGCTGCAGGCCGATGACCGTGGTCACGGGCAGCATGGCGTTGCGCAGCGCGTGGTGGATGTCCACGCGGCGCTTCTTCAGGCCCTTGGCGCGCGCGGTGCGCACGTAGTCCTCGTTCAGGGTCTCGAGCATGCTCGAGCGGGTCATGCGGGTGATGACCGCCATCGAGTACATGGAGAGCGCGAGCGCCGGCAGCACGATGTGGCTCGCCGCATCGGCAAGCGCCTCGAAATCACCCATGAGCAGCGTGTCGATCAGGTAGAGGCCCGTACCGCCCACCGGTTGGAGCAAGGGGTCGATACGACCCGAGCTGGGCAGCACATGGAACACGCCGGCGAAGAGGATGATGAGCAGGACGCCCAGCCAGAAGATGGGCATCGAGACGCCCACGAGCGCGAGGATCGTCGAGAAGCCGTCGATCCACGAGTTCTTATGGGTGGCCGACACCACGCCGAGCGCCACGCCCGCGAGCGCGGCGATGACGATCGCGACGAGTGCGAGCTCCACCGTGGCCGGGAAGCGCGAGAGCAACTCGGTCGTCACCGGGGTGTGGGTGTAGTAGCTCTCGCCCAGGTTGCCCGTGAGGGCCCCGGTCAAGAAGTTGAAGTATTGAACGATCAACGGGTCGTTCAGCCCGTTGGCCTCGCGCCATGCCTCCATGGCCTCGGCCGTAGCGTGCTGCCCGAGCACCACGGGCGCCGGGTCAGCCGAGAACACGCGCATGATGAGGAAGACGATGATCGAGACGCCCAGAAGGACGGGAATCGCCAGCAAGATGCGCTTGAGCACGTATTTCAGCACGCTAACAACCTCCTCCCAACAAACTTGTGCGGACGCGCCTGCCACGCGTCCCGCCCGCCGCGAGCGGGCGTGAACGAAAGGCGGGCCGGTTCTTGCCCCGGCCCGCCTTCTTACCAGGTTATGCGAGGATCACCTGCGCGCTTACGCGGTCTTGGTGATGAGCTCCATGTGCACGACTCCCGTGGGGTGATAGAAGAAGTTGTTGATGCTCGGAGCGTGCGCGGCGAGGTTCTTGGAGTGCGAGATGAGCATCCAGGGCATCTCGTCGGCGACCATCTGCTCGCACTGCTTGTAGATGTTGTCGCGCTCGTCGCCCTCGGGCGTGGCGAGACCCTGCTGGATCAGCTCGTTGTAGGCATCGGAGCGGTAACGGCCCACGTTCATGGAGACGTTCTCGTCGGCCAGCAGGTTCATGAAGTTGTCCGGGTCGCCGTTGTCGCCCACCCAACCGTACAGGCAGCAGTCGAAGGCATCGGTCTCGACCTTGGTCTGATACGTGGTCCAGTCGTAGGAGATGATCTCCATCTCGACGCCGGCGTCGCGCAGATAGCCCTGGATGGCCTCGGCGAGCGCCTGGCCGCCGATCGAGTTGTACGGACGCGGGTTGGTGTAGGTGAGCATGGTGCAGTTGGTGATGCCCAGCTCGGCGAACTTCGCCTTGGCCGCCTCGGGATCGTAAGCGGTCGGCTTGATGTCCTCGTCATACGGGGCCATCCACAGCGGCATGACGGAAGTGGCCACACCGGCGTACTCGCCGTAGAGCGTGGTGACCATCTCTTCCACGTTGACGGCCTGGCAGAACGCGCGGCGGGCCTCAAGGTCGGTGAAGACGCCGGAATCGTTGCGGAACGCCATGTAGTTGATGTTCATGCCGTCCTCGCTGAAGAGCTCGTTGCCCGCATCGGTGATGGTGGGCACCACGGAGGCGTCGATGCCGTCGATGATGTCGACCTCGCCGTTGTTGAGGGCGGTCACGCGGCTGGAGTTCTCGGCGATGAAGCGGAAGATGACGTTCTTGGTCTGCGGCTTGCGGTCCTCATCCCAGTAGTCCTCGTTGGCCTCGAGCACGATGTTCTCGCCCTTGGACCAGGAGACGAACTTATAGGGACCGGAGCCGACGGGCTCCTCGTTGGCGGTGCCGGCCTCGATGGCGGAGGGGGCGACGATGGGCGACGCGAGGGTCATCGCCATGTTCTTGATGAACGGCGTCGAGGGAGCGCGCAGGGTGATGACGAGCGTGGTCGCATCCGGGGCCTCGATGGTCTCGATGCCGGTGTTGGCGTCGGCGGAGCCGTACACGAACGAGGCGTAGGGCATGTCCTCGGTGCGGTTGGGCTCGAGCTGACGGGTGATGGAGGTCACGATCGCGGCGGCGTCGCAGTCGGTGCCGTCGTGGAACTTCACGCCCTCGCGGATCTTGAAGGTGTAGGTGAGGCCGTCGTCGGAGATCTCGGGCATCTCGCCGAGGCACGGCAGGACGTCGGTGGTCTCGACGTCGAACATGAGCACGGTGTCGTAGATGTTGGACATGACCTTCGCGGACTCGCCGTCATCGACGTAGGCCGGGTCCAGACCGCGCGGGTCGGCGCCCTGGGCGAAGGTGATGGTGTCGGCGATGCCGCCCTCGGCCGCCGCGCTGCCGGTGCCACCGGCCTCGCTCGCGCGCTCGGCACCGCAGCCGGCAAGCGCGAAGGCGCTGCCCGCGCACACGACACCCATCGCCTCGACGAAGCGCCGACGTGAAATCTCTGCCATTGACATAGGTATCTCCTTCCTTGAGACCAAAGTAGTGGTAACTGTACGCTCGCACGGGCGCCAGGGGATTCGGGAGCCGCAGAGAGCACTTTATTGAAATAAAGTGGTTATCGGTCGGAAACATACTGGAAACACGCTCATCGAATCGACAGGATGCCGGCGAGGGGATACGGGCGTCTCAATCGCACGCCGGCAGGATGAGCGGGGCGGCCCTCGCGCGAACGATCGCGATGCGGGCGCCTCAGTCGCGCGCCGTGCGGACGAGCTCGCGACCCACCAGCTCGAACCGAGCGGCGATATCGGCCCCGCGGCAAACTCCCAGCTCGATCACCCGCCGGTAGACCTTGCCGCGATAGCGCAGCGGATGATCGGGCTCCCATTCCTCGATCCCGGAGGGCCGGCCGGCGGCGGGACCGCGCTCGACGGCACCCCGGTCGCCCTCCTCCACCAGCACCAGCGTGCGATAGGCGCTCAGCACGCAGACCTCGCATCCCGGGCGCGCATCCCAGCTCCCGATCGCCAGGCATGCCTGCTCGCGAGCGGAGAGGAACGCCTGGAGGCCGTCCGTCTCGCCCGCGGCGGAGGGGCGGCGGGACCAGACGCGCGCCGCAAGCTCTGCCAAGCGCGCGTCCCGCCACGCGATGAGCGCCTCCCG
>CASFIQ010000080.1 GCA_949294785.1 uncultured Collinsella sp. | reverse complement strand
GCGATGTAGGCGCAGGGCACGCGCTTCATCATCTCGCGGATCGCCTCGACGCTCTCGGGCCGGCGGACCTGCCACATGCGCTGGCGCACCCCCTCGTCGTCGCAGAAGTCGTAGAGCGGGGTCCCAGCCTTGGCGGAGGCGAGGATGAACGAGAGCACGGGCTCGTCGCGGTAGGTGAGAAAGATCGGGCCCGTCTGGCAGCCGAGCGCGCGGATGTGCTCCGCGCGGTCGCGCTCCTTCTCGGCGCGAGTGTTCTCGTGCTTCTTGATGGTGCCGTCGTCGTATTCGTCGACGGAGCAGAGCCCAACGAGGCCCGTCTGCGAGCGGCCGTTCAAGGTGAGCTCGTAGAGGTAGTAGCTCATCGACGGGTCGGTGAGGTAGATGCCCTCGTCGATGCGCTCCTGCAGCAGCTCGGCGGCGCGCCGGTATACCTCGGGCGCGTACATGTCCTGCTCGGGCGGGAACTGGGTCTCCGGACGGTCGATGGCGAGGAACGAGAGCGGGTGCTCGCGCACGTAGGAGGCCGCCTCCGCGCGGTCGAACACGTCGTAGGGAAGCGCGGCGACCTCGGCGGCTCGCTCGGGTACGGGTCGGATCGCGGGCAGGGGCAGGACTTTCATGGGTCGCCTTTCGTCGTCGGCGGGTCCTTACTTGATCACGCGCACGCGGTAGACGGCGGGGATTTCCTTCAGCGCGTCGATGGTCCGCTGCTCCAGGTGCTCGTCGGTGTCGAACATGGTGTAGGCGTTCTCGCCGGCGCTCTCGTTCACCATGCGCTGGACGTTCGCGTTGTCCTTCGCCAGGATTGCGGTGATCTGGCCGATCATGTTGGGGACGTTGGCGTGCAGGCAGGCGATGCGGCTCGCCGCGCGCGCCTTGCCCATGGAGCAGCTGGGGTAGTTCACCGAATGGGCGATGTTACCGTTCTCCAGGTAGTCCTTGAGCTCCGAGATCGCCATGTCGGCGCAGTTGGCCTCCGCCTCGCCGGTGCCGGCGCCGGAGTGGGTGGTGATGAAGGTGTTGGGCATGAGGACGGTCTTGGGTGTGGCGAAGTCGCAGGCGAACCAGCTGAGCGTGCCGGCGTGGAGCGCGGCGTCGACGGCGTCCTCGTCCACGATGGTCTCGCGCGCGAAGTTGATGAGGATCGCGCCGGGCGCCAGCAGCGCGAGCTGCTCGGCGCCGATCATGCCCACGGTGTCGGCCTTGCTGGGCACGTGGAGGGTGAGGTAGTCGCACCCGCGGCAGAGGTCCTCGAGCGTGCCCACGCGCTGCACGTCGCGCGAGAGCTCCCAGGCGTGCTCGACCGAGATGAACGGGTCGTAGCCGAAGACATCCATGCCCAGCTGCACGCATGCGTTGGCGACCCTCGACCCCACGTTGCCCAACCCGATCACGCCCACGCGCTTCCCGGCGAGCTCGCGACCCACGAACGCCTTCTTGACCTTCTCGGCTTCGACCATGAGATCGGGCTTGGCGGCGTTGGCGCGCACCCATTCCATCGACTGCACGATGCCGCGGCTCGAAAGGATCATCATGCAGATGACCATCTCCTTCACGGCGTTGGCGTTGGCGCCCGGCGAGTTGAACACCACCACGCCCTGCTTGGCGTACTCGTCGACGGGGATGTTGTTCACGCCCGCACCGCAGCGCGCGATCGCGCGGATGGAGCGGGGCAGCTCGTAGCCGTGCAGGTCGGTCGAGCGCATGATGATGGCGTCGGCGCATGCGGCGTCGTCCACGAACTCGTAGCCGGAACCGAACTCGACGTCGCCGTCTTTCGTGATGTCGTCGATGGTCTTGATGTGGCGCATGGCTGCTCCTCAGCTATCGGGAATACTCGAACATCGTAATGCGGCGTACCGGGCGCCGGAATGCGGCTCCCGTCCAGCGGACCGTCCGCTTAACGGCACGCCGCCTCGGGATGGGCGTCCTCGAACTCCTCCATCCAGTCGGCCAGGGCGCGCACGGCATCGAGCGTGACCGCGTTGTAGATGCTCGCGCGCATGCCGCCCGTGGACCGGTGCGCCCGCACCCCCTCGATGCCGCGCTCGCGCGCCCCGGCGATGAAGGCCTCGTCGAGCTCGGGGGTGGCGCAGCGGAAGGTCACGTTGGCGATCGAGCGGGACGCGGGTTGCGCGTGGGGGATGAAGACGTGGCTCGCATCGAGGAGGCCGTAGAGGATCGCCGCCTTCTCACGGTTGCGCCGTTCGAGCGCCGCGATGCCGCCCTCGCGCTCAACCCAGCGGAACACCTTGCCGCAGGCGTAGATGCCGAAGGTGTTGGGCGTGTTCATCATCGAGTGCGCGTCCGCCTGGCGCCGGTAGCTCATGTACGAGGGGGTGAGCGGGCAGGTGGGCGCGTCCCCTATCAGGTCCTCGCGCACGATGACGACGGTCGCGCCCGCGACGCCGGCGTTCTTCTGCGCGCCCGCGTAGAGAAGCCCGTAGCGCGCGACGTCGATCGGCTCCATGAGCAGGCAGCTCGACACGTCGGCGACGAGCGGCACCGCGCCGGTTCGGGGGAGCTCGTGGAACTGGGTGCCGTAGATGGTGTTGTTCTGGCAGATGTAGACGTAATCGAGGTCGCCGGCGGCGCAGCGCTCGCTGACGGGCGCCAGGTCGGGAATGCGGTCGTGGCCGGTGGCCTCGCTCGAGGCGAGCACCTCGACCTCGCCGTATCTGCGCGCCTCCTCGGCCGCGAGGCGCGAGAAGAGCCCGGTCACCAGGTAGCCGGCGCGCCCGGTCCTCATGAGGTTCATGGGGATGCCGGCGAACTGCAGGGTCGCGCCGCCCTGGAGGAACAGGACGCGGTAGGTGTCCGGAATCCCGAGGAGCCGGCGAAGCGTCGCCTCGGCGTCCTGGATGATATCCGAGTAGGCGGCGGAGCGATGGCTCATCTCCAGCACGGACATGCCCGCGCCCGGATACTCGAGCATCTCGTCGGCGATCTCGCGGAGCACGGGCTCGGGGAGCGCCGAGGGTCCGGCAGAGAAGTTGTGCACGCGCGCCATGGGTGGGGCCTCCTGTTTATCATCGCTGCCCGGTCGGGATGGCCGGTCGGTTGGCCTATTGTAGCCCACGCGACCGGCAGGGGGTAGGCGCGGCGCTACCGGGCGTGGTACCGGGCGCGGGCGGAAACCAGACGGAAACGTTCGCGAGACCGTTTCGCGACAAGGTGCGGCGCGCTCCCGTCCGCAACCTCGGCCCTGCCGCCCGCCGCCGCGGCGTTCCCCCTAAGCCTGCAGGTGGGTATCATGGTCACAACGAAGGTGGGACCGGGACCGGGAGGTTCGGCGCGCCCCGACGGGCGGGCAGAAGGAGGCGCTCTCATGGCGACCTACGTGACATCGGACGCGCATGGGCACGTGCGCGCGCTCGACGAGGCGCTCGAGGCCGCGTCTCCGGCAGCGGACGACACCGTCTACGTGCTGGGCGATATGATCGACCGCGGACCCGACCCGGTGGGCGTGATCCGCCTGGTCAGGGGTCTTCCGAACGTGCGCGTCCTCATGGGGAACCACGAGCGCATGATGCTCGACACGCTCGCGGTGCGCGAGGACATGGACGATTTCCTCTGGGCGATCAACGGCGGCTCCTCGACCATGGCGGGGCTCGACGCCCTCCCGCGCGAGGAATTCGTCGACGTGGTGGATTGGATCTCGCACCTGCCGCTCTACGACGTCATCGAGGTTGCGGGGCGCACGTGGATCTTGGTGCACGCGGGGATCGACGCGCTCGAGGCGCGTGCGTATCTGGCGACGGCGGGCGTGGAGCTCTCGCCCAAGGACGGCGCCGCGGGTGCGACCCGCGAACAGCTCCAGCAGATGATGGCGGCGCAGGACCCCGAGAACCTGGTGTGGATCCGCGAGCCGTTCTGGGGGCATCCCACCGGTTTCGTGGGCACCTCCGGTTCCGGTCCCGTGGTCGTCGCCGGGCATACGCCCTCGATCCTGCTCTCCCACTACGCCGACCGCATGGAGGGCGACGGCACGGACGGCGAGGGCAGGGGCGCCATGGTGCGCGTGGGCGCGTGCGCCGAGACGGGCGGCGAGCCCGACCGCATCGACATCGATTGCTCCGCGGCGGCGGGCGCCGGGCAGGGGCGCGTCGGGGTGATGCGCCTCGATGACGGCGAGATCTTCTACGCGACGATCCGTGCGCGGGAGTAGCCTCAGCTCACGCGGCGCCGGCGCGAGGCGAAGGGGTCGCGCTCGCGGGTGATCGCCTGGCGGATGCGGACGTACTCGATGATCAGCAACACGAGCAGCAGCGTCATGGTGAGCAGGTAGCTCGCGACGGCGCCGGAAAGCCCGATGATGTTCACCAGCACGAGGGAGAGCGCCACCGCCGCGGCGAACGAGACGAGGTAGAGCCGCATGACCGCGCGCTGGCGGCGGAGCACCGCCACGATCGCGTAGAGGAAGTCGATGGCGGCGGTCACGCCGCCCGCGACGACCATGAGGTAGGCGAGCGGGCGCATCGGCTCGAAGTCGAGGCCGTACATGAAGCTCATGAGCGGGATGCCGAGCCAGCCCATGAAGAGCGCCATGAGCGCCGTGACCGCCACGACCACGCCCAGCACCGCGACGATCACCAGGTCGAACACGCGCCGCCGGCGCGGGTTGGACCAGATCGCGGCGAGGCGCAGCAGCTGCGGCTTGTAGACGAACCCGATGGCGAGCAAGATTCCCTGGGCGGGGAAGTACAGCGCGTTGAAGTAGAGCTGGTTCTCGTAGGCGAGCGCGCCCTCCATCACGAACTTCGGAACCGACTCGATCAGGTTGAACAGGAAGAGCGCCGCGAAGAGCGGGAAGCACTGGCGCAGCAGGCGCGAGACCTCGCTCGCGCGCGGCGGTCGCGACTTCTCGGTCTCGAGCAGGGCGAGCGGGACCGTGAGCAGGACGAGCGACGCCACCGCGGCGACCGCCATGGCGATGGCGGCGATGGCGAGGTTCCTCGTGACGAGCAGCGCGACCGCGAACAGCGCGACCGCCGCGACCGATCGGACGGTCTGCGAGATCCCGGCCAGGTAGAGCTTGTCCGCCTGCTGGAGGCGGCCCTCGTAGACATCGGCCACGCCGTCGACCATCTTGTACACGAAGACACCCATGCAGGTGATGAACATGTAGGCGTCGTAACCGCGCAGGCAGCAGTAGAGCGCGCCCGCGGCCAGGGCGAGCGCACCGGTGATCCAGCGCGCCGCGCTGTACGAGCTGAACGAGTTCGCCTCGTCGATGTCGGAGACCTGGAAGTTGCGCACGCCGTACATGGCGCCGATCATGATAAGGGTGCCGATCACGAACGCGAGCGAGAACATGCCGGCCTCCTCGGCGCCGGCGAGCTGCGTGGCGACGATGGTGAGGACGGGGAAGGTCATGCCCCAGATGGTGGTGCCCGCGGTGTTCCAGAGGTAGTCGCGCGCCGTGCTGTGCGACTCGTACGCCTCATCCTGCTCGCTCAGCGGGCCCTGTCCCGCGCTCTCCAGAAGCCGCGTCCACCAGCTGTTCACCGTGCGGGCGAGCGGCGGCTCGAAGCGCGCCGCGCGCTTGGTCTCATCGCCGCGGATGCG
>CASFIQ010000079.1 GCA_949294785.1 uncultured Collinsella sp. | reverse complement strand
GTGCCCGCCGGCCTCGATGAGGTGGCCGCGCCCCTCGCGCCGTCCGCGGCGCGCGCCGCGGTGACCGCCGCCGGGGTGGAGCCCTCGCTCGCCGAACAGGTTTCGCAGGTCCCCACCAGCCCCGGCTGCTATCTGTGGAAGGATGCGGCGGGCGAGGTCATCTACGTGGGGAAGGCCAAGAACCTGCGCTCGCGCATGCGCCAGTACGTGACGCTCACCGACGACCGCCAGAAGATCCCGCTCATGATGCAGCTCGTGCGCAGCTTCGACTACATCGTGGTGGAGAGCGAGCACGAGGCGCTCGTGCTCGAGCGCAACCTCATCGGGCAGTACCACCCCTACTTCAACGTGGACTTCAAGGACGACAAGAGCTACCCCTTCATCGCCATCACCAAAGACGACCTCTTTCCCGCGATCAAGTACACGCGCGAGCGGCACCGCCCGGGTACGCGCTACTTCGGCCCCTATACCGACAGCCGCGCCGCGCGCGACACGATCGACACCATCCGCAAGGTCATCCCCATCTGCATCGGCACCTGCGCCGAATGGAAGCGCTGCCGCCGCATGATCCGGGCACACGAGGGGGACGAGGGCATCATCGGCCTTATCATGGCTGAGAGGGGCCGGCCGTGCTTCGACTACCACGTGGGGCGTGGTCCCGGCGCGTGCGTGGGGGCCATCACGCCGGAGGACTACGCCAAGAATGTGCGCCGCGTCGAGCGCTTCCTCTCCGGTAAGCGCTCCGAGGTGGTGGGGGAGCTCACCGCCGAGATGAACGATGCCGCCGCCGCACTCGACTTCGAGCGCGCCGCCCGCGTAAAGCGCCGGCTCGAGGTCATCCGCGGGCTCGACGACCGCCAGCAGGTGGTCTTCCCGCAAAGCGTGGACCTCGACGCGATCGGTTTCTTCCGCGAGGAGACCATCGCCGGCGCCTGCGTCTTCGTGGTACGCGAGGGCATCGTGGTGCGCACCTGTGAGTTCATCCTGGACAAGGGGCTCGACGTGGACGAGGAGGAGCTCGTCGCGGGCTTCATCAAGCGCTACTACGATGAGACCGCCGACGTTCCCGCGGAGGTCGACGTCGCCTGCGAGCTGGCCGATGCCGAGCTCATCGGCGCCTGGCTCGCCGAGAAGCGGGGGCGCGGCTGCCATATCCATCGCCCGCAGCGCGGCGAGAAGCGCCGTCTGCTGGAGATGTGCGAGCGCAACGCCCGGCACGTGCTCGTGCGCTACATGATGCGCACCGGCTACGCCGACGACCGCACGAACCAGGCGCTGCTGCAGCTGGAGAGCGCGCTCGCGCTGCCCGCCCCGCCCCTGCGCATCGAATGCTTCGATATCTCGACCATCCATGGCGCGTTCACGGTCGCCTCGATGGTGGTGTTCACCAACGGGCGCGCGGACAAGGGCCAGTACCGCCGTTTCAAGATCCGCTCCGTCACCGGCGAGGCGAACGACTTCCTGTCCATGCAGGAGGTGCTGGGCCGGCGCTACGCACCCGAGCGCATGGCGGACGAGCGTTTCGGCGCGCGGCCCGACCTGCTGGTGGTCGACGGCGGCAAGCCGCAGCTCACCGCCGCGATGACGCAGCTTGAGGCGCTGGGGCTCGATATACCCGTGTGCGGTCTGGCGAAGGCGGACGAGGAGGTCTTCGTCCCCTGGGACGACACGCCGGTGGTGCTCCCCAACGGTTCGGCATCGCTCTACCTCATCAAGCAGGTGCGCGACGAGGCGCATCGCTTCGCCATCACGTTCCACCGCGAGCTTCGCGGCAAGGCGATGACCGTATCGGTGCTCGACGAGGTGGAGGGCGTGGGCCCTACGCGCAAGAAGGCGATCATGCGGCACTTCGGGTCCATGAAGCGGTTGCGCGCCGCGAGCGTGGAGGACATCGATGCCGTGAAGGGCGTGCCGCGCGCCGTCGCACAGGCCGTTTACGATGCGCTGCGCGCGCTCGATGCCGACCGCGTCGCCGCGTCGGAAGGCGGCGAAACCGCCGTTGATAGCATGGAATAGTGATTCAACCGCTAACTGGTATTACCGTTTTACGAAAACATACGAATAATCAGTCTAAGGAATACGTTTCTTACCAGTTAAAACATTAAAATCAGTAAGATAGTATTAACTTAACTGGTATGGTTGTTGCAGCCAGAATCACGAATTCTGACATATGTCAACGACAATCCTGCCCGCGGTAGGAATTACCGTCTGGACGCACTATCTCCCTTTCACCGAAAGGACGTCGGGACCGCGCGGAGTTTACCGTATGTTTACAAGTATGAAAGCGCATGCCGCGGCCTCACGCATGGCTCGGTGTGCCAGATGATTGGAGGAGCTATGCGTGAGCTTCTGAACAACGGCATGACCCGTCGCTCGTTCCTGGGTCTGGCGGGCGGTGCTGCCGCGGTCGCCGGCCTGGGCCTCGCCGGTTGCGGCGGTGGCGGCGACACCTCGACCCCCGCGGGCAGCGGCGACGGTTCGACCACTTCGGGTGGCGGCACCATCTCCGCCGGCTCCGCCTACGCGCCGTCCGACTACAGCCCGCTGTCGACCTCGTCGGCGTTCTGCATCGGCGCCAACTGGCACGTGCTCGAGGGCCTCTACGGTATCGACTACCATGACTACAGCGCCTTCCCCGAGCTCGCCACCGGCGATCCCGAGCAGGTCGACGACACCACCTTCACCATCACCATCCGCGAGGGCGCCGCGTTCTCCAACGGCGACCCCGTGACCACCGAGGACATCGCCCAGGCCTTCCAGCGCGTGCGCGACGACGCGTCCGGCACCTACGCGCCGTTCCTGGTGCCGATCGAGTCCGTCGAGGCCACCGACGACACCACCGTCACCGTCAAGACCACGGTCCCGAACTTCTCGCTCCTGAAGGAGCGCCTCGCGGTCGTGCGCGTCTTCCCGTCCTCGCTCACCGACGACGACCTCAAGAACACGCCCGTCGGCTCCGGTCCGTGGATGTACGATTCCATCACCGACAACGCCGTCGACCTCGTGCCGAACCCCAACTACAACGGCGACCATCCCGCCAAGGACGCCCAGCTGCACTACGACATCCTGGTCGACGCCACCGCGCGCATGACCGCTCAGCAGCAGGGCACCACGCTCGTCATGGAGTCGGTCACCGCCGACGCCATCGACCAGCTCGAGGGCGACGGCTGCCAGGTCGACAAGGTCCAGGGCTTCGCCACCCGCTTCATCCTGTTCAACACCCGCAAGGCCCCGTGGGACAACGTCGCCGCGCGCCAGGCCGTCATGTACGCGATCGACACCGAGAAGATGGTCTCCAACATCTTCAACGGCCTCGCCGCACCCGCGTCCTGCTACCTGCCGGTCGACTTCCCGAACTACCAGGAGGCCGCGACGGTCTACACCTACGACACCGCCGAGGCCGAGGCCAAGCTCGCCGAGGCCGGCGTGACGCCCGGTGCCATCAAGATCCGCTGCACCGACAACACCCAAGCTTCCGCCATGGCCACCCAGGTCCAGCAGGACCTCGCGGCCCTCGGCTTCGAGGCCACCATCGAGGAGAACACCTCCGCCTCCACCTACGCCGCGATCGACGGCGGTTCGGATGACTTCGACATCCTCATCGCCCCGGGCGACCCCAGCTGCTGGGGCGGCGACCCGGACCTGCTGCTCAACTGGTGGTACGGCGACGGCGTGTGGCAGAACACCCGCACCGGCTGGGGCGAGTCCGCTGAGTTCGCCCAGATCCGCGAGCTCATGTCGACGGCGCTCGAGCAGTCCGGCGACGAGCAGGCGGCCACCTGGAAGCAGGTCTTCGACCTCATCGCCGAGAACTGCGTTCTCTACCCGCTGATCCACGTCCAGACCGCGACCGCTTCCTGGGCGGACGCCGCCGCCTCGCCCGCGGGCACCGCGATCGAGGGCTTCGAGGGCATCGGCACGACCGGCATGTCCTTCATCGACTGCGCGACCGTCAGCGCGTAAGCAAGACCTGACAGGGTGGTTCCCTTCGTGATAGCCCATCAGACTCGGCACGTCAGGGGATGACCCGTTGGCTAGCGGGGCCCGGGAGCGTCGGCGCTCGGGCCCCGCGTCGTTGTTCTGCAGATAGGAAAAGGGAGGAGAGGTATGAACAATCTTTTGCGCCTTGTCGGTAGACGCATCGTCGCGCTGCCGATCATGGCCCTGGGCGTCACGCTGCTCGTGTTCTTCCTCATGTCGTTCACGGACCCGTCGATCCCGGCGCGCACCGTGCTCGGCGAGGGCGCGAGCCCCGAGGCGGTCGCGGCCTACATGGACGCGCACGGCATGAACGATCCGTGGCCGGTGCGCTACGTCGACTACATCGTGGGCCTGGTCCAGGGCGACCTGGGTACCTACGGCAGCCGTCAGACGCCGGTCGCGCAGGCCATCGCGAGCGCCCTGCCCGTGACGATGCAGCTCACGTTCTTCGGCCTGATCATTGCCGCCGTGGTGTCGTTCACCCTGGGCGTCATCGCCGCCCTCTATCGCGACAAGTGGCCCGATCAGATTATCCGCGTCATCTCGATCGCCGGCATCGCGACGCCGTCGTTCTGGCTGGCGGTGCTGTTGATCCTGCTCGTCACGATGGCGCACGCCACGCGCATGTTCCCCGCGTCGGGCGCGCTGCCCGATTTCTTCGCGAACCCGGCCGGCTACTTCGGGCGCATGATCATGCCCTCGCTCGCCCTCGCGTTCCCGGTCATCGGCCAGATGACGCGCGTGGTGCGCACCGCCATGGTGGAGGAGCTCGATAAGGACTACGTGCAGACCGCGCGCGGCAGCGGCATCCCCGAGAACGTCGTCATCGCCAAGAACGTCCTGCGCAACGCCCTCATCACCCCCATCACCACCCTCGGCCTCAAGATCGGCTACCTCATGGGCGGCGCGGTCGTCATCGAGGTCATCTTCTCGCTCCCCGGCATGGGCACCTTGATCCAGCAGGGTATCACCGGCGGCGAGATCATGCTCGTGCAGGGCGTCGTCGTGGTCGTTGCCCTCGCCTTCGTCATCATCAACATCGTGGTTGATATGCTCTATCTGCTGATCAACCCGCGCATTAGGACGGTGTAGGCAGATGACCAAGATTCGTGAAAACCAGACCGCCAAGCTTGAGAAGGCGGCGGCGAAGAGCGCCAAGTTCGCGGGCATCTCGAAGATGAGCACCTCGAGCAAGATCTCGCTCGTGCTGCTCGTGCTGGTCGCCCTCACCGCGATCCTCGCCCCGGTCATCGCTCCGCATGACCCGCTCAAGATCTACACGGCATATACCGCTCCCAACAGCGAGTTCCTCTTCGGTACCGATAACCAGGGCCGCGACATCCTGTCGCGCATGCTCTACGGCGGCCGCTACTCGCTCGTGATCGGCTTCGGCGCGACGCTCTTCGCCCTCGTGTGCGGCTCCATCATCGGCGCCGTCGCCGCGGTGGCGCGCAAGGGCATCTCCGAGGTCATCATGCGCGTGCTCGACGTCATCATGTCGATCCCGGGCATCGCGCTCGCCGCGATCCTCGTGCTGATCCTGGGCAACTCCGTGCCGGCGATCATCTTCTCGATCGGCTTCATGTACACCCCGCAGATCGCGCGCATCGTTCGCGCCAACGTGGTCTCCGAGTACGGCGAGGACTACGTCCGCGCGGTCATCGTCGCGGGCGCCCGCGCCCCGTGGATCCTGATGAAGCACGTGCTGCGCAACTGCATCGCGCCCATCATGGTCTTCACCGTGACGCTCGTCGCCGACGCGATCATCTTCGAGGCGTCGCTCACCTTCATCGGCGCCGGCATCGCCGAGCCCACCGCCACCTGGGGCAACATCCTCGCCTCGGCGCGCGACGGCGTGCTTCTGGGCCGCTGGTGGCAGGCGCTGTTCCCGGGCATCGCCATCATGGTGACCTGCCTGGCGCTCAACATCCTCTCCGAGGGCCTGACCGACACCATGGCCGCCGCGCCCTCCGCTCCCGTGAGCAACGAGAACGCCGAGAGCCGCCGCGAGGCGGACCTGCTCGTGGCCGACCCCGTGCGCGCCTATCGCGAGCAGGCCGACCTGCTGGCGACCCGTCTGGGGGCGCTGCGCAAGGTGGAGCTCGCGCGCACCGACCGGCGCGTGCCCGATTACGCGGTGGAGCCCATCCTGCAGGTCAAGAACCTCTCCATCGGCTTCCCGCGCCACGGCGACGTGAACGTGGTGGACAACGTCTCGTTCGACGTGCGCCCGGGCCAGTGCATGGCGCTGGTGGGCGAGTCGGGCTGCGGCAAGTCCATCACCACCAAGACCATCATGAACCTGCTCCCGGATAGCGCCCGCATCACGGGCCAGGTGCTCTACAAGGGCCGTGACCTTCTGAAGCTCAGCAAGGACGAGCACCGCAAGCTCCTGGGCCACGAGCTCGCCATGGTCTACCAGGACTCGCTCTCCTCGCTCAACCCCTCGATGCTCATCTCCGCTCAGATGAAGCAGCTCACCAGCCGTGGCGGCACCCGCTCGGCCGAGGAGCTCCTGGAGCTCGTGGGCCTCGATCCCAAGCGCACGCTCGAGAGCTACCCGCACGAGCTCTCCGGCGGCCAGTGCCAGCGCGTCATCATCGCCATGGCGCTCACGCGCGACCCGTCGCTCGTGATTTGCGACGAGCCCACCACCGCGCTCGACGTGACGGTGCAGAAGCAGGTCATCAAGCTTCTGAACGACCTGCAGAAGAAGCTCGGCTTCGCCATGATCTTCGTGTCCCACGACCTGGCGCTCGTCGCCGAGGTCGCCTCCGAGATCACCGTCATGTACGCGGGTCAGGTCGTGGAGTCCGCTCCTACCAAGGAGCTGCTCACCAACCCCATCCACGAGTACACGCAGGGCCTGCTGGGCTCGGTCCTCTCCATCGAGGCGCACGACGGCAGCCGCCTGCACCAGGTTCCCGGCTCCGTGCCGAGCCCGGCGGACTTCCCGAAGGGCGACCGCTTCGCGCCGCGCTCCAGCCACCCGACGGTCGGCCTGGACGTCCACCCGATCCTGAAGCCCGTTCCCGGCGCCGACCATCACCTGGTGGCGGAGATCCCCGACGAGGAGCTCGCCAA
>CASFIQ010000078.1 GCA_949294785.1 uncultured Collinsella sp. | reverse complement strand
TGCAGGCAGATGTCTCCGCGGGCCGCTACCCCTATCCGCCCGCCCTTGATGACATCTTGAAGGGGGAGGGCTATCAGGGCGAGGTTCCGATCGGCACCTTCGAGATCGATCTATCGCTCGTCGCCGGGACCCGGACGCGGGGGCGCCAGAACACCTTCTCCGCCGATTTCATGCCCCTGCCCGAGTCGACCTCCGAGTTTGCCATGAAATGGAGCGACCTCATCGACTCGCAGCGCGCTGAGGGAATCCGCGATCCCATCATCGTTTACGAATTCCTTCAGCGCTTCTATGTCCGCGAGGGCAACAAGCGCGTGAGCGTCCTGCGCTATCTTGGGCAACCGAAGGTGCTCGCCCAGGTCACGCGCGTGGTGCCGATGACGTCGGATTCGAAGACCCATCGCATCTACCGCGAGTTCGAGCGGTTCTTTCGGGTGGCGCCCATCTACGGCATCTTCTTCTCCGAAGAAGGGGGCTACGCCCGGCTGGCGCTGATCGCGGGCCGCGATCTCGATACGCCTTGGCCCGAGGAGGAGGTCCGTGCGCTTCGCCAGGCGTTCGAGGCTTTTTGCGAGGCGTTTCACGAGCGCGGGGGCGACCGGTTGGGACTGCTTACCGGCGACGCCTTCTTGCTGTATGTCGATATCTACGGCGTGAGCCATGTGCGCGCGGCGACCGCACCCGAGGTGGCTGCGGACGTGGCGCGCATATGGAAGGAGCTCGTCGTCGCCCGCGACGGGGGCCGGGTGGTCTATCTGGAGAACCCCACCTCGTCCAAGACGAGCCTCACCACCGAGCTCAAGAACATCTACAAGGGTGCCGTCAGGGCCAAACCGTTCCGGGTGGCGTTCATCTACGAGCGTAACCCGCTCGCCGACGGCTGGACCCGGCTGCATGAACGGGGGCGCATCAAGCTCTCCGAGCGCTTGGGCGCGCTCATCTCGACCAAGGCCTATCCGGATTGCGCCGATTCCTGCGACTTCGACCTTGCCGTCGTGGATGCGCTCGACGCTGGTGCGGACCTCATCGTGACCATTCAGCCCACGCAGATGCGCGACGCCCTGCGCGCCGCGGTGTCCCATCCCGAGGTGGCGTTCATAAACTGCTCCGTGTCGCTTTCGCACAGCGCGGTCCGCACGTTCAGCGGGCGCTTGTTCGAAGTGAAGTTCCTGCTGGGCGCCGCTGCCGCCGCCATGGCGGAGAACCACCTCGTGGGATACGTCGCGGAGAGCCCGGTCTTCGGAACCGTCGCAGAGATCAACGCGTTCGCCCTCGGCGCGCGCCTGGTGGACTCCCATGCGACGGTCCACCTCAAATGGTTCTCCGCGAAGGACTACGACTGGAAGCGCGAGCTCGCCGAGGAGGGCGTGCGCGTCGTCTCGGCGCGCGATTTCGAGGACCCGGCGCTTCCCGATGCCGCCTGGGGGCTCTATCGTGTGAACGAGGACGGATCGACCACCCATCTGGCGAATCCGATCTGGAAGTGGGGGCGCTACTACGAGCTCATCGTCCGCTCCATCCGCAGCGAGACCTGGTACCGCGAGGGCGATCGCCTGCGCGGGGAGGCGCTGAACTACTGGTGGGGGATGTCGGCGGGGATAGTGGACGTCGAGCTTTCCGACATGCTGCCGGAGGCGCAGCGGGCGCTGGTGGAGGTGCTGCGGCAACCGATCATGAGCGGGAGGCTCGATCCGTTCGCCGGCGTTCTGCGCGATCAGGCGGGTACGGTGCTCTCGGACGGATCGGGACGCCTGGCGAGCGACGAGATCGTGCGGATGAGATGGCTGAACGAGAACATCGTGGGCAGGCTTCCCGAGCAGTGCGAGCTTTCCGAGGACGGGCTCGAGCACGTCGAGGTGAGCGGTGTCATACCGCTCGATCCGGAGAAGCTACCGCGCAGGGGGCTCGTCAGATGAGGGTGCTTGCGCTTGCTGACGAGCCGGAGGAGCATCTCATCGCCGATCCGGTGGTTATCCGCTCCATCGCACCCGACGTCATCGTCTCGTGCGGCGACCTGCCGGCCGCCTATCTGGAGCATGTGGTCACGCTCGCGAACGTGCCCCTGCTCTACGTGCCGGGTAACCATGACGCCGACTATCGCCGCCATGCGCCCGAGGGGTGCATCGATATCGACGGGCGCGTGGTCGAGGTATGCGGCGCCCGTTTCATGGGGCTCGGCGGCTCGATGCGCTACAACGACCGCATCGGGGGCTATACGGAGCCCGAGATGTATTGGCGCTGCATCCGCCTGACGCTCCGGGCCCGCGCCACCGGCGGCGCGGACGTGCTCGTCACCCACGCGCCGCTTATGGGATACGGTGACCTCGACGACCTGCCGCATCGCGGTTTCGAGGCGTTCGGCACCGCGATCGACATGTTGCATCCGGCGCTTATGGTTCATGGGCACGTGCATCTGAATTACGGGCGCATCGAGCGCGAGCGGGAGCACCCGACGGGCACGCGGATCGTGAACGCCTTCAGGCATGTCGTAGAGGAGGTGACGCCGCGTGTCCGCCCTCGCGCCGCGCAAGGTGTGAGCACCGCGTGAGCGGCAGCGCGCTTGCGCCCAATCCGCTGCAACTTGGGCCTCTTATCTGCTATCATCCCTAAGCTGTGCGCGTATGCGGGCGTGGCGGAATTGGTAGACGCGCTGGATTTAGGTTCCAGTGGGCTTCCCGTGAAGGTTCGAGTCCTTTCGCCCGCACCAGCTCCCCTCGTGCGGGGGACGCGCCGAGGGCGTCGCCTCATCGGCGACCCTTCTTGGTGGATCCAGGGCTGCCAGCGCCCGAAGACCAGCTGGCTTGCAAGAGGAGGAACGTTGAACATCGCTCAATCTGAGGTGAAGGACTCCAAGCTCACCGCTACGGTCACCATCCCGGCCGCCGACGTGGACGCTGCGATCAAGCGCGCCTACAAAGACGCCGCGAAGAAGTACCGCTTCCCCGGCTTCCGCGCCGGTCACGCCCCGCGCCCCGTCATCGACAACATGCTCGGCGCCGAGGCCACGCTCGCGCAGGCCACGAACGAGATCATCGGCTCGAACGAGCCCGCCGTGCTCGACCAGCTCGACATCGTGCCGGTCAAGGAGGGCGATTACCAGGATATCGACCTCGTCAAGGATCACGAGGACTACACCTACACCGTGGTGTTCCCGCTGCGTCCGGAGGCCCCGCTTTCCTCCTACGATCCGGTCGAGATCGAGATGCCGCCCTCGGAGGTCACCGAGTCCGAGATCGACGCGCAGGTCGAGATGCTGCGCGGCTACCACGCCACCTTCGAGGACGTCGAGGACCGCGGCGTCGAGGATTCTGACTTCGTGACCGTCAAGGTGGTCAACATCAAGAATGCCGAGGCGCTCGCCGGCGACTCCCGCATGATCGCCATGGGCTCCGGCAGCCTGCCCAACGCCTTCGACGAGGGTCTGATGGGCATGAAGGTGGGCGAGACCAAGGAGATCTCCTGGACGCCCGAGGTCGATGGTGCCGAGGAGGCCTCCTGCGAGGTCACCGTCAACGGCATCCGCGCCCGCAAGCTCCCCGAGCTCACCGACGAGTTCGTGAAGGAGTCCTTCGGCTTCGACGACATCGCCGCCATGCGCGACGCCGTGAAGCTCGAGCTCGAGCAGGACAAGCAGTCCCGTCTTCCGCAGCTCAAAGAGAACCGTGCCGTCGAGAAGCTCGCCGAGCGCCTCGAGCTCGAGGAGATGGACGCCGATTACGAGCAGTCCGTGTTCTCCGAGCTCGGTCAGAACTTCCTGTCGAACCTGGCTTCCCGCGGCATGAGCCTCGACCAGTGGCTGCAGGCCAACGGCCTTTCCAGCGAGCAGTTCATCGCCGACCTGCACCGTCAGGCCGATGACGTCGCCCGTCAGTCGCTCGCCCTCGATGCGCTCGCCCGCGAGCTCAAGATCGAGGTCACCGACGAGGATATCGAGGCCGAGTTCAAGCGCGCCGGCGTCGAGGACATCGAGGCCAGCCGTACCCAGTTTGCCGCCGAGGGCCGCATGCCCGCCATCCGCGACTCCATCCGCCGCTCCAAGGCGTGCGACCACCTGGTCGAGAACGCCAAGGTGACCGAGGTGGACGAGACCGCCAAGGACGCCGAGTAGCCTGCGGCTCGAGCTGGTCTTTTCGGCGATGCCGCATGCGGCCGCCGTCTGAGACCGTCCGATCGGGGTATAACGAGTATCCGGCATTCGGATTTTTGGGGTACGGTGCGCGCCCGCACAAGGGTCGCACCGTACCTGCATGAAGGACAAGCAAAGGAGGAGCCCATGCTTTCTCGCATCGACAGCGCGCTCGTTCCCTATGTGATCGAGCAGACGCCGCGCGGCGAGCGCAGCTACGATATCTACTCGCGCCTTCTGAACGACCGCATCGTGTTTCTGGGCGAGGAGGTCAACTCCGTCACCGCGAACCTGGTGATCGCGCAGCTGCTGCATCTGGAGAGCCAGGACGCCGAGAAGGACATCTCGCTCTACATCAACTCGCCCGGCGGCGAGGTGTACTCGGGCCTTGCGATCCTGGACACCATGAACTTCATCAAGCCCGACGTCTCCACCATCTGCGTGGGCATGGCGGCTTCCATGGCGGCGGTGCTGCTCGCCGGTGGCGCCAAGGGCAAGCGCTTCTGCCTGCCCAACTCCAAGGTGATGATCCACCAGCCGAGCGGTGGCGCCCAGGGTCAGCAGACCGAGATCGAGATCGTCGCGGCCGAGATCCGCGAGACGCGCGACAACCTGAACCGCATCCTCGCGGAGGCGACCGGCCAGCCCGTGGAGCAGGTCGCGCGCGACACCGAGCGCGACAACTACATGAGCGCTTCCACCGCGCTCGAGTACGGTCTCATCGACCGCATCATCTCGTCCCGCACCGATGCTGCGAAAGGCGATGCCTAATGGCGAACCCGCATGATCCCCAGGCGCCCTCCTGGTACGGCAACGAGCCCATCCGCTGCTCGTTCTGCGGCAAGGAGCAAAGCCAGGTCCGTAAGCTCGTGAAGGGCCCGTCGAACATCTTCATCTGCGACGAGTGCGTCGCCGCCGCCGCGGAGATCCTCGAGGAGTCCCTCGCCCAGGACTTCATGGCGAGCGCGGGCTATCCGAATCTCTCCGACATGGGGTTCGAGGCGGAGCCCGCCGAGGGCGACGAGTCCGATCGCCCGCATGAGAAGCAGGTCATCCGCCGCGTGCCCACGCCTCACGAGATCTACGACGAGCTCTCGCTCTATGTCATGGGACAGGAGGAGGCCAAGCGCGCCATGTCCGTGGCGGTCTACAACCACTACCGCCGCGTGATCGAGGGTGGCGCCGCCGAGGGCGCGCACGACGAGGCCTCGGGCCGCGCCGCCGCGCCGTTGGGTCAGCACGCCGCCGACGGCGACGACCTCTCGGATGTCGAGCTCGCCAAGTCGAACATCCTGCTTCTGGGCCCCACGGGCACGGGCAAGACGCTTCTGGCGCAGACGCTCGCGCGGATCCTCGAGGTCCCGTTCGCCATCGCCGACGCGACGGCCCTCACCGAGGCCGGTTACGTGGGCGAGGACGTGGAGAACATCCTCCTGAAGCTCATCACCGCCGCCGACGGCGATGTGGAGCGCGCCCAGGTGGGCATCATCTACATCGATGAGATCGACAAGATCGCCCGCAAGGCCGAGAACCTCTCGATCACGCGCGACGTCTCGGGCGAGGGCGTGCAGCAGGCGCTGCTCAAGATCTTGGAGGGCACCGTCGCGAACGTGCCGCCCCAAGGTGGGCGCAAGCACCCCCAGCAGGAGCTCATCGAGATCGACACCACGAACATCCTCTTCATCTGCGGAGGGGCCTTCGTGGGGCTCGACAAGATCATCGCCGACCGCGTGGGCAACAAGGGCGTCGGCTTCAACTCCGAGCTTGCCGGCCCCACCTCTACCGATGAGAACGAGCTGCTCTCCCAGGTGCTCCCGCAGGATCTGAACGCCTTCGGCATGATCCCCGAGTTCATCGGCCGCACCCCGGTCATCACCGAGACGCACGCGCTCGACGAGGACGACCTGGTGCGCATCCTCACCGAGCCCAAGAACGCGATCGTCAAGCAGTACCGGCGCATGTTCCAGCTTGAGGGCGTCGACCTCGAGTTCGAACCCGAGGCGTTGCGTGAGGTCGCCCGCATGGCGCTCGCGCGCAAGACCGGTGCCCGCGGCCTGCGGTCCATCTGCGAGCAGCTGCTGCAGCAGACCATGTTCGACCTGCCTTCCGAGGCGGGTGTCGAGAAAGTCGTGGTGACCGCTGCATCCGTTCGCGGGGAGGAGCAGCCCCGGCGGATCATGAGCGCCGCCTAGGACCGTCACCGAATTGCGGGAGGCCCCGTTATCACCTCTGAGGCTCAGCGCCTGCGGCTCGCTGCGCGATTCGCCTCAAAGGTGATAGCGGGGCCTCCTCCATGTGCTGAGCCTTAGCGCGAAGGATGGCTTTCAGGCCCGTCACATGATGCTGCCGACCACCTGGAAGCTCCTATCCGTGAACCGCATGATCTCGAACCTGTTGCCGTCAGGGTCGTGCGCCCGCATCTGGTAGGTTTCGCTGGGACTCTTGGAGATCGGGACGTCGAATTCGAGGTCGCGCCCTTCGAGCTCGGCGCGGGCTGCGTGGATGTCGCCTAGATCGCCGGGTAGCGATATGCTGGGACCTCCTCGCCGTAGCACTTGCCCAGTGCGGCGGACAGCGCGCGGACGCAGAGCTCATGGTCGAGGCCTTCGTGCAGACCGCTCACCGCAAGCGTTGCCACCCAGGCCCCGTCGTCGCCGGCGCGGATGGGGAAGGCGCCTCCCACGGGGCAGATAAGCTCCTCCGACTCCGTTTGATTGGATTCATCCGCATCGGCCATGCTCCGCTTGCGGCGCTCGACCGCTTGGAAGAGCTCGTCCCAGCTGCGATCGAGCTCGTGCTCCACATAGCACATGAGGCTCGCATGGCCGCATTGGAGGGCGGCGGCGCGTTTTCCGGCGCAGAAGCGGTAGTTGCGCGGCGCCTTGGCGTCTTGCGCCCATGCGAACAGGACGAGCCCGTCGGACTCGCGTACGATCTCGCATGCGATTCCGCGGTCGTAGTCACGTGAGATTTCGCGGACTGCCCGGCCCAGGTCGAAGGCCTCCTGCGATCCGAAGCCCCCAGGGTAGGCGAGGGCGGTCTCCTGGGCGATCAGCACCTTGCGGGCGCCCTCGTTAAGCGCCTGAACCCCCTCATGTGCCGCCGACTGTGCGCATGCGGGCGCGCTCGGGGTGTTTCCCGTGTCGGTCATCGTTTCCCCCTTATCGCTCGTCGGCGGGGAAGACCACACCCGCGGCGCGGCGCGCCTCGGTCATGACGCGGGCAACCTCTACGCTATGGTCGAGCATGCGATGGCATGAGTCGAAATCGCCCTCATGGAGCATGCGCGCGAAGGCGCGGAACTCGCTTTCCCATTGCAGCTCGGGCGCGTCGTCGTAGCGCTCCTCGGTGCCGTCATTCAGATGCAGCGTCACCTTTCCGCACCGGTTTGCGCGCGTGGTCTGCATGATATAGCCCTCGGTGCCCTGGATCACGTTGATGCTCGGGGCGGCGCAGTCCTTCGCGGCGACGCTCACCGCCTTAAAGGCTCCGTAGTCGAGCGTGGTGACGCCCGAGGTGTCGATACCGCGCTCGACGTTCGCAAGGTAGCTCACGCGTTCGGGCGCGCCGAAAAGGCCGATCAGGTAGTGGAGGTTATAGAGTCCCAGGTCCATGAGGGCGCCGCCGGATTTCGCCGGGTCGAAGGCGGGCAGCACCTCTCCCGCGCGGAACCGGTCGTAGCGGCTCGAGTACTGGCTGAAGTTCATGCTCGCGATCTTGATGGTGCCGATGCGGGGCAAAAGCTCGCGGATGCGGGCGTAGTTGGGCAGGTAGAGGGTCGAGATCGCCTCAAGGATCATGAGGTCGCGCCCGCGGGCGAGCCGTGCGAGCTCCTCTGCCTCGCGCACGTTCGAGCACATCGGCTTCTCCACGATCACGTGCCGCCCCGCCTCGAGCGCCTGTTTTGCGAAGGGAAAGTGCAGGAAGTTGGGCACGGCGAGGTAGACGGTGTCCACGTCCGAGTTTGCCAAGAGTTCATCGAAGGTCGCATAGCAGCCGTCCTCAGGGGCACCGGCCCGCTTGGCGAGCTCGCGCACCTGATCCATGGTGTCGCGCGTCCCGGCGACGGCGCCAACCGACCACCCCCATTCGGCGAGATACGGACCCACGATCTGCGCGATCATGCCCGTTCCCACGATTCCGATCTTCATGCCCCGGTCCTTTCTCCTGGCGTATGCGCTCACGCACGTTCTGGCAAGGCCATTGTGACGCGGGACGGGTCTTGCGCATGACCGGAGGCTGTGGTCGGGAACGAAGGTTCGGGAAGCTTCGCCGGAAAGGGCATGTTCGACGAACTTAAAGTTCGACCATGCCGGAACGTGGGGCATCGGCGGCGTCGAACGAGCTCTTATGCGCGTCGCTTCCCGCGTAATCGAGCGAGAACACCTCTGCATACAGGCAGTTCAAGATGAAGCGCAGGCAGGTCTGCGAGTAGAAGGTCGCCATCTTGCCGCGCGCGCTCTCGCGGTGCGGGAAGCGGATGACGTGGTCGATCCAGGGGGAGGAGATGTCGCCGGCGGTGAGCAGCACGGTGGCGCAGCCGCGTTCGTGCAGCGCCGGCAGCACGCCCGCCATAGACGGCAGCTCGATGAACCGTCCGGCATAGCTCGCGATGATGGCGATGTCCCCGCGGCGCGCGGAGAAGGCACTCGCGCGGTATTCACCCTGCCTCCCCGCGATGACGCAGTTGATGCCCAGTTTGAGCAGCAGGTTCGCGAACCCCTCGACCGTGATCTGCGAGTCACCGATGGCATAGAGCTGCACGGTCGCGGAGCGCCTGATGAGCTGCGCGATACGCATGATCTGGGCGGGCTCGAGGGCAGTACGGCATGAGTCAACCGCTTCATGGGTGAGTGCGGCGATACGGTCGATCACGGTGGAAGCGGGTTCGGCGGGCGCGAACGGGTAGTCGGCATCGATCGGGGCGGCGCCGTGGGACCGCTCGATCTCGGCGGCGAGTTGAATGCGGAAGGCGCGGAAGCCCGCGAGTCCGAGCCTGCGGCAGAATCGGATGACCGTGGCGTTCGAGGTGGCGGTGCGCGCGGCGAGCTCCCCGATCGTGAGGTCGACGACCTCGCGCGGGTGCATGGCGACGAATGAGGCGATCTGCGCCTCGGCGGGTGCGAGGCCGTCAAGTCGATCGAGCCGATCCAAGATCATGGGGTACTCCTCATCGCTGCCGGGCTTCGACAAGGGACATCGGTCATCGCACGGATATCGCTCACGGCGCGCGTTTCCACAGGCGTCCGCCCGTTGCGCTATTGATATCTTGTTACGCAGCCTACGGGCGTCCTGAGCTGTGCTATTCTTTACGACTATCCGTATGAAAGGATTGTACAACATGGACGATACGCCGATCACGGACGAGACGCTCGATGCTATGCCCAAGACCTACGACCCGCAGGCATCGGAGCCCCGCATACTCGACAAGTGGCTCTCCGGCGGGTACTACCAGCGCTCCGACGAGCGCCATCCCGGCGCGGGCGATTGCACCGTCGTCATCCCGCCGCCGAACGTCACCGGCATGCTGCACATGGGCCACGCCCTCGACGACTCCATCCAGGACGCCATCGTGCGCCAGGCGCGCATGCGCGGCAAGTCCACGCGCTGGATCCTGGGCACCGACCACGCCGGCATCGCCACTCAGACCAAGGTGGACAAGAAGCTGAAGGGCGAGGGCAGAAACCGCCTCGAGATGGGGCGCGAGGCCTTCATCGACGCCTGCTGGGACTGGACGCGCGAGTACGGCGGCATCATCCAGAACCAGATCCGCCGCATGGGCTGCTCGGTCGACTTCGAGGGCGAGCGCTTCACCATGGATCCCGAGTACGCCGAGGCCGTGCGTCGCGTCTTCTGCGACTGGTACCACGACGGGCTCATCTACCGCGGCAAGCGGATCGTCAACTGGTGTCCCTCGTGCACGACGGCGATCTCCGACGATGAGGCCGAGTACCAGCAGGAGGAGGGCCACCTCTGGCATCTGCGCTACCCCTTGACCGAGCCCGTGAACGGCCGGGACTACATCGTGGTCGCCACCACACGTCCCGAGACCATGCTCGGTGACACCGGCGTGGCCGTCTCGCCGAAGGACCCGGAGAAGGCGGCCTTCGTGGGCAAGACCGTGATGCTCCCCATCGTGAACCGCGAGATCCCTATCTTCGAGGACTGGCATGTCGATGCCGGTTTCGGCTCGGGCTTCGTCAAGGTCACGCCCGCGCACGACCCCAACGACTACGCGATGGGCGAGGCCCACGGCTTCGAGAAGATCAACATCTTCGACGAGCATGCCGTCGTCGTCGACGGCTACGGCGAGTTCTCCGGCATGACGCGCGACGAGTGCCGTGAGGCCGTCATCGCGTGGTTCGAGGAGCACGGCCTGCTCGACCACATCGAGGAGCACGAGCACTCCGTCATGCACTGCTACCGTTGCGACACCACGCTCGAGCCCTGGCTCTCCGAGCAGTGGTTCGTCGCCGTCGACAAACTCAAGGGCCCGGCGATCGAAGCGGTCGAGA
Source organism: uncultured Collinsella sp. (assembly GCA_949294785.1). GTDB lineage: Bacteria > Actinomycetota > Coriobacteriia > Coriobacteriales > Coriobacteriaceae > Coprousia. Next base: position 29,474 of record CASFIQ010000078.1, on the reverse strand, counting down.
GCGGGCGCGTGCGCTTCAACGCCGAGCGCTGGAAGCAAAGCTACCTCACCTGGATGGAGAACCTGAAGGATTGGTGCATCTCGCGCCAGCTGTGGTGGGGTCATCGCATCCCGGTCTTCTACTGCGAGGACTGCGGCTGGGAGGACGCCCTCATGGAGGACGCGGACGTGTGCCCCAAGTGCGGCGGCCATCATGTCCATCAGGACGAGAACGTGCTCGACACCTGGTTCAGCTCGCAGCTGTGGACCTTCGCCACGCAGGGCTGGCCGCAGCGCCCGGGCGAGCTCGAGGGGCACCATCCCACGACGGCGCTCGTCACCGCGCGCGACATCATCGCGCTATGGGTGGCGCGCATGATCATGAGCTCGGAGTACTTCCTGCACGAGGAGCCCTTCCGCGACGTGGTCATCTACCCCACGATCCTTGCCAAGGACGGCAGCCGCATGTCCAAGAGCAAGGGCAACGGCGTCGACCCCATGGACCTCATCGACAAGTACGGTGCCGATGCCATGCGCTTCAACCTGCTGTCGCTCTTTACCAACAACCAGGACGTGAAGTTCGATGCGGATATCGATAAGAAGACCCATGAGTTCCTGGGCAGCCCCCGTACCGAGCAGGCGAAGGCGTTCGTCACCAAGATCTGGAACGCGAGCCGCTTCCTCCTAATGAACATGGATGGTTACGAGCCCGGCGAGCCGATGGCCGAGACCGCGGCGGACGCCTGGATGTTCAGCCGTCTTGCCAAGCAGGTCAAGGCGGTCACCGAGGGTATCGAGACCTACAACTTCGGCGAGACTGTCCGCGGCGTGCAGGCGTTCTTCTGGAACGAGGTCTGCGACTGGTACGTCGAGGTCACCAAGGCCCGCCTGAAGGACGATGCCTCACGCCTGCAGGCGCAGCGCAACCTCATCTTCGTCCTTGATACGAGCCTGCGTCTCATGCACCCGTTCATGCCGTTCGTGACCGAGGCCATCTGGGAGCAGATGCCGGTGTGCGCGGTCGATATCGATGAGACGGGGAAGAGCCATCGCTCCGATGCGCTCATGGTCGCCGCGTGGCCGGAGCCCGACGCGTTCGCGCACTGGATCGACGAGCCCGCCGAGCGCGCTTTCGAGCTCGCGCGCGCCGTGGTCACGGATGTGCGCTCCACGCGCGCCCGCTACCGCATCTCACCGAAGGAGGCCCTCGACGTCGAGGTCCGCACGCATGACGAGGCCACGTATGTCGCCCTCTCGGGCGAGAACGGCCTGAACGTCATGGGCCAGCTCATCCGCAGCCTTGCCAACCTGGGCTACCTCACCGTCGCGCGCGACAGCGAGCGCGAGGGCATGGGCAAGCCCGATGGGTCCATCGCACTGGCGGGCCCGGATTTCGATTGCTTCGTCGTCGTGGGCGGTCTCGTGGACTTCGCAGCCGAGAAGGCTCGTATCGAGAAGGCGATGGCCAAGGCCGAGAAGGAGCTTTCGAGCGCACGCAAGACGCTCGCGAACGAGGGGTTCGTCGCCAAGGCGTCACCCGAGGTCGTGGCGAAGAAGCGCGAGCGCGCATCCGAGCTCGAGGCCGAGCTCGCAGCGCTCACATCGCAGCTCGCCGACTTCTCGTAGGCGCTTTTCGTCATACATCTCGAAAGGGATTATTTGGGGGCACGGTCTTGCTGGGGCCGTGCCCTCTCGTTTGCATGGCAATCTCGTTCCCTCGGCGATATCTGGGACGGTTGCCGCCCGGTTCGCGCTAGGATGAAGAAGCGGCCGAGCAACGCAAACGAATCACCTTGAGGCCGCGGGAACGAGGTGCCCCTTGGCGAACCTTGATGAGATGCGAACCTTCCAAAGCCATTGGCATGCCTACCTTGGCGAGGGTGAGCGGCTGCGCGGGCTTTGCCGCCAGGTGCCCGTATCGCTCGTGCGGCTCACTGCCGCAGAGCGCGCCGGCTGGCTTTTCGACCAACCCGAATCCGCCCGGTTCTGCGACCGCGAGCTTGTCCGCACCATCCAATCGTCATTGAGCGATGCCTCTCCGGGGATCGAGCCCGATTCCCGGTGGGGATGGTGGTTCGACGATGCGTCGTGGTTCGGGTACGCGTCCCTCCGGCCGCTGCTCGCGGATCGCGACGCGCTCCTTGCGCGCCAGGCCGAGCTCGACGAGCGGGCGCGGAAGATGCGCGAATCAGATAGGGGCTATCGGGATGCGACCGAGGCGATTGCTTCGTACGAGGAGGCGGATCGCGAGGATTCTGCTGCGCTCGCTCGCCTGCAGGAGCGCCGCGCCGATCCCGGCGCCGCCTTCGACGAGGCGGAGGCTGCCGCCCGCGGGATATGGCTCATGCGTCTTCTCAAGGGCCTCACGCGCGTCTGGCGGAGGTCGACCTTCATCAAGCGCGAGACCGAGCGGCTCGACCGCTCGCTTGAGGAGCTTCGGGCACGCGTGGAGTTGCGCTCGCGCGAGCTGGAGCGGCGCCGCGCGGAGGTTGCCGAACGGGATAAGCTGATCGAGGGGAAGCTCGCCGGACCGCGCGCCGCGGCGAAAGCCGATGTCGATGCCGTGGAGCAGCGAATCGTCGAAGCGCTCAAGGCGTTTCTGGAAGCGCGCGGCGTGCCGGCAGGAGGGCTCGTTTCCGACACGGGCGAGCGGTCATGTGACGACCGCGAGGTGGATGCCGTCGAAGCCCCGTCGTTCGACGAGGCGGTCGCCTCGCTGAACGCCGCCGCCTGGGATGTCCTCGCGGACTGGATGGACGCCTACGAGCGCGCGCTCCCGCACGAGCTGGAGCGTGCCTGGAACCTGCAGGCAAGCGAGCTCACCTGGCTAGAGGGGCACGATCCGCACGGCAGGCGCCACTGGCAGCTCACCGACGACATTGTCGAGCTGCTTGAGGACGGCTCGTCATCCGACAGCGCCCGTGCGCTCGATCAGGTGCTTGCGCGCAAAGAGGACTCGAAGCAGTAGCGCTCAGGTATCACGGGTGTTCAATCAACAAGCTTCCCGGTCGTCAGCGGGGCCGTCCAAAGGGCTTCCCGGTTCTCCCGTCCCCCTTTCCGCATTATGTGCGTTTGGCCGTCCGGTCCGTCCGCTGGGCGGTCCCGGACCCGTTCCGGTGCCCGATGGGATAAGGTAAAGAAGTTGTTGTACGCGACCCCGCCTGCGCGGGGCCCAAGGCGAGCAGAGGGGATGCTTGGCATGGCGGACTACAAGACGGATATCGAGATCGCCCAGGAAGCCGAGATGTGGCCGGTGAGCAAGGTCGCCGAGGCAGTGGGCCTGACGGACGACCAACTCGAGCACTACGGCAAGTACAAGGCGAAGGTCGATATCCATGCCCTGAACGACCTACCCGAGGACGGCAAGCTCATCCTCGTGACCGCCATTACCCCTACGCCCGCCGGCGAGGGCAAGACCACCACCTCGGTCGGTCTTGCCGACGGCCTGCGTCGTCTGGGTAAAAACGCCGTGCTGGCGCTGCGCGAGCCGTCGCTCGGCCCCGTGTTCGGCATCAAGGGCGGTGCCGCAGGCGGCGGGTACGCCCAGGTGGTCCCCATGGAGGATATCAACCTGCACTTCACGGGCGACTTCCACGCCATCGGCGCGGCGAACAACCTGCTTGCCGCGCTGCTGGACAACCACATCCAGCAGGGGAACGAACTCGGCATCGACCCCAAGTCCATCACCTGGAAGCGCGCCGTCGACATGAACGACCGTCAGCTCCGTCATATCGTGGACGGCCTGGGCGGCAAGATGCAGGGCGTGCCGCGCGAGGACGGGTTCGACATCACTGTCGCCTCCGAGGTCATGGCAGTCTTCTGCCTGGCGTCCGACCTCGTCGACCTCAAGGCTCGCCTTGGCCGCATGGTCGTGGGCTACACCTACGCGGGCGACCCCGTCACCGCGCACGACCTGGGCGCCGAGGGCGCCATGACGGCGCTGCTGAAGGACGCCATCAAGCCCAACCTCGTTCAGACGCTCGAGCACACGCCCGCGTTCGTCCACGGCGGTCCCTTCGCCAACATCGCGCACGGCTGCAACTCCGTGATCGCCACCAAGACCGCGCTCAAGCTGGGCGACTACGTGGTGACCGAGGCCGGCTTCGGCGCCGACCTGGGCGCGGAGAAGTTCTGCGACATCAAGTGCCGCATGGCCGGGCTCAAGCCCGATGCCTGCGTGGTGGTCGCGACGGTGCGCGCGCTCAAGATGCACGGCGGCCTGCCCAAGAACGACCTCGACCACGAGGACCTCGATGCGCTCGAGAAGGGTCTGCCGAACCTCCTGCAGCACGTCGGCAACATGCAGGACGTCTACGGCCTGCCGGTCGTGGTGGCCATCAACGCGTTCCCCACGGATACCAAGGCAGAGCTCGACCTGGTTGAGGCGAAATGCCGCGAGCTCGGTGTGAACGTGGCGCTCTCCGAGGTGTGGGCCAAGGGCGGCGAGGGAGGCCTGGCGCTCGCCGAGGAGGTCGTGCGCCTGTGCGAGGTCGAGCACGGCTTCACCTGCTCCTACGAGCTCGACGGATCAATCGAGGACAAGCTCGACGCGATCGCGCGCCGCATCTACCATGCCGACGGGGTGGACCTCACGCCCGGCGCGAGGAAGCAGCTGGCGCAGCTCGAGCGTCAGGGCTTCGGCAATATGCCCATCTGCATGGCGAAGACCCAGTACTCGTTCTCCGACGACCTGCATCTTCTGGGTGCTCCGACGGGCTTCCGCATCACGGTGCGCAACCTCAAGGTCTCGGCGGGCGCCGGCTTCATCGTCGCGCTCACCGGCGACATCATGACCATGCCGGGGCTTCCCAAGAAGCCCGCGGCGCTCAACATCGACGTCACCGCCGACGGCAAGATCACCGGTCTGTTCTAGACCTCTTGAGGAGGACCATTGGCTGACAACGCGACCAAGCTCGCGGCGCTGCCGTGCGACGAGTTCGCCCGGGCACTCGCCGCGAGGACGCCCACGCCCGGGGGCGGAGGCGCCGCGGCGCTTACCGGCGCGCTCGCTGCTGCGCTCTGCTCGATAGCGGGGAGTTTCGCCGCGGGCAAGCCTGCGTCCGCCGGCATCTCCGACGAGCTCGAGGCGGTGCTCGATGAGGCGGAATCCGTGCGCGAGCGCCTCATGGAGCTCGTCGATGCGGATGCCGAGGCGTACGGCGCCTTCAGCCGCGCCCAGTCCTTCCCGAAGACCGACCCGCTGCGCCCGCAGGTGCTCCAGGCGGCGGCGACGCAGGCTGCGTTCGTTCCCATCGAGACCATGCGACAGGTGGCCCGCTCCGTCGAGCTTCTTGAGCAGATGGAGACCATGGCGAGCCGCTTCCTCATCTCCGATGTGGGGTGCGGTGCCGCCCTGGCGTCCGCCGCGCTGTCCGCTGCGAGCCTGAACGTCTACGTCAACACCGCGATCCTCACCGACCGATCCGCAGCGGCCGCGCTCGACGACGAGGTGGAGCGCTTGCTTGCCACCTTCGTTCCGCGTGCGGATGCGCTGCGCTCCCGTGTGGCCGAGCGCATCCGGAAGGGTGCGTGAGGCGATGGCGGAGCTCCTGCGCGGCGCACCTATCGCCGCCGCCATCACCGCCGAGGTCGTCGCTCACGCTTGTGCCCTGCGTGCCGCGGACGTCGAGCCCGCGCTCGCGATCGTGCGCGTGGGCGAGCGTGAGGACGACCTCTCCTACGAGCGCGCCGCGATGAAGCGCGCCGAGAAGGTGGGGGTCGCGGTTCGCCGCGAGGTCCTTGCCCCCGAGAGCGCGACGGATGACGTCGTTCGGGCGGTTCACGCGTTCTCCCACGATGCCGCGGTCCATGGCATCCTCATGTTCCGTCCGATGCCGCCCGGAGTCGATGAGCGGCTCGCGGCTTCGGCGCTCGCGGTCCAAAAAGACGTCGACGGCATGTGCGACGCCTCGCTCATGGGCGTCTTCACCGGGGCTCCTGTGGGCTTTGCGCCCTGCACCGCCGAGGCGGTGGTCGAGCTGCTCGCGCGGTCGGGCGTCTCGCTTTCGGGGGCCGCTGTCACCGTGGTGGGGCGTTCGCTCGTGATTGGACGACCGGTCTCGATGCTCCTGCAGGCACGCGATGCCACCGTCACCATGTGCCACACGCGCACGCGCGACCTCGCCCGTCGTTGCCGAGAGGCCGACGTGCTCGTCGTCGCGGCGGGGCGAGCCGGCGTCCTCGGCTCCGGGCACGTGCGCCCCGGTCAGGTCGTGGTCGACGTGGGCGTCAATTGGGACGCGGCGGCGGGACGGCTCGTCGGCGACGTCTCGTTCGAGGAGGTCGAGCCCATCGTGCGCGCGATCACGCCCGTTCCCGGAGGTGTGGGCGCCATCACCACGTCGATTCTCATGAAGCATGTCGTCCAGGCGGCCGAGCGAGCCGCCGGTTTGGAGACCCCATGGCAGTAGATCAAGTACGCGCGGCGGCGGCAGTCCGCGAGTTCCTCATCGCGGTGGGGGAGGATCCGGATCGCCCGGGGCTCGTCGACACACCGGAACGCGTCGCGCGCGCTGCGGCGGAGATCTTCGGCGGCTACGACGAGGATCCCGCCCTGCACCTTAAGCGACAGTTCGATGAGGGCGATAACGAGGAGATGGTGATCGTCCGCGACATCCCGGTCTCCTCTATGTGCGAGCATCATATCCTGCCGTTCACGGGAAAGGCCCATGTGGCGTACATCCCGCGTGCGGGACGCATCACCGGTCTCTCCAAGATCGCGCGCTGCGTTTCCGGCTTCGCGCACCGCATGCAGCTTCAGGAGCGTCTCACCTCCCAGATCGCCGACGCCATGATGGCCGAGCTCGAGCCGCGCGGCGTGCTCGTGGTGGTCGAGGCAGAGCATACGTGCATGACGATGCGCGGTGTGCGCGCCGCCGGAGCCCTCACGGTGAGCTCCGCGGTGCGCGGATGCTTCCGCAAGGACATCAAGTCGCGCGAGGAGGCCCTGCGGCTGCTCGGGTTGAACGGGCGCGCGTAAGTGGCGGACGGCCTGTACCGCACGTTGCGCTCGGCGTCCTCCAAGTGCGATGTCCGACGGGCCGCCCTTCTGGCACGAGAGGCGTTGCCGAACGCGGAGCGACGCGCGGCCGACCGCATGATTCAAGATAGGGTCATCGCCTCGCCGGCGTTTTGCCGGGCCGATGCCCTCATCACCTATCTCGCGCATGGATCCGAGGTCGAGACCCGCGCCATCGTCGGGTGCGCGCTTCGGGCGGGGAAGCTCGTCGCGCTGCCGCGTGTGATGCCGGGTGCCAGGCGCATGGAGTTCATCGCGGTCCGATCGCTCGCGGGTCTTGTCGAGGGGGCATTCGGCATCATGGAGCCCGCGCCGGACGCGGCGGAGCCCGTCGACGGACGCCTCTCGACGGAATCGCTGGCGATCGTCCCGGGTCTCGTCTTCGACCGTTCAGGGTTCCGGGTGGGCTACGGCGGCGGGTATTACGACTCCTATCTCGCCTCATTTCCCGGAACGACCTTGGGGCTCTGCCGGTCCGCGTTCCTCCTCGATCGGTTCTCTCCGGGCTTCGTCGAGCCGCATGACCGCCCGGTCGATCTTATCGCGAGCGAGCGCGGTCTCATCGGATGTGCCCGGTTCCGGTAGGGAGCTTGGCCGGCCTGAGGGACACCGTGCGAGATCCGCAGGCTTACCTTTCGGCTCATCATGGTGCCATCCACCATGCAGCCCCGATAGGGTCGAGGGTCGTCCGACGTTCACCGATGCGGTCTGGCGCCTCTGGGTGAATCATGAGACGATGAACAGGTACGTGTCGATTCGTTTCGGCAACGCAACGATCCGAGGAGGTTCTCATGGCTTTTCCCGAAGGGTTCCTGTGGGGCGGCGCCACCGCGGCCAATCAGTGCGAGGGCGGTTACAACGAGGGCGGGCGCGGCCTTGCCAACGTCGATGTGATGCCCCATGGTCCCGAGCGCCGTGCCGTCGGCGCCGGCCTGCGCAAGATGCTCGACTTCGAGGACGGTTATTACTATCCGGCCCAGAACGCCATCGACATGTACCATCGCTATCGCGAGGACATCAAGCTCTTCGGCGAGATGGGCTTCAAGACCTACCGTCTCTCCATCGGCTGGACGCGCATCTTCCCCAACGGCGATGAGGACGAGCCCAACGAGGAGGGCCTGGCTTTCTACGAGGACCTCTTCCGCGCCTGCCACGAGCAGGGTATCGAGCCGCTCGTCACCATCACGCACTTCGACCTTCCCATCCACCTGATCAAGGAGTACGGGGGCTGGCGCAACCGCAAGCTCATCGATATGTACAAGAAGCTCGTGACGGTGCTCTTCACCCGCTACAAGGGCTTGGTCAAGTACTGGCTCACCTTCAACGAGATTAATATGATCTTGCACCTGCCGTTCATGGGTGCGGGCCTCGTCTTCGAGGAGGGCGAGGACAAGCAGGCCATCGAGTACCTTGCCGCCCATAACGAGCTCGTCGCGAGCGCCTGGGCGACGAAGATCGGTCATGAGATCGACCCCGAGAACAAGATCGGTTGCATGCTTGCCGCCGGCACCTACTATCCGTACAGCTGCAAGCCCGAGGACGTGCGCGCGGCCCAGCTGGAGAACCAGAAGAACTACTTCTTCGTGGACGTCCAGAGCCGCGGCTACTATCCCGCCTACGCCCTCAAGATGCTCGAGCGCGACGGTATCGACATCGGCATGACCGATGAGGACAAGAGGGTCCTGGCCGAGAACACCGTAGACTTCATCTCCTTCAGCTACTATTCCACCCGCTGCGCGGCGGACGAGTCGACCGAGTGCGAGCGCACGCAGGGCAACGCCTTCGCCGGTGCGAAGAACCCCTATCTCAAGGCGAGCCAGTGGGGCTGGGCGATCGACCCCTTGGGCTTCCGCATCACGCTGAACGACCTGTGGGACCGCTATCAGAAGCCGCTCTTCGTGGTCGAGAACGGCCTGGGCGCCAAGGATGTCGTCGAACAGGACGGTTCCATCAACGACGACTACCGCATCGACTACCTGCGCCAGCACATCGCCGCGATGCGCGATGCCATCACCGAGGACGGCGTGGAGATGCTCGGCTACACCACCTGGGGCCCGATCGACCTCGTGTCGGCCGGCACCGGCGAGATGTCCAAGCGCTACGGCTTCATCTACGTCGATCGCGACGACGCCGGCAACGGCACGCTCGCGCGCTCGAAGAAGAAGAGCTTCGACTGGTATAAGAAGGTCATCGCCACCAACGGCGAGGACCTGAGCTAGTCGCGCGTCGACGCTAGCGGCATATCGCGGCTGCGCGCCCCGGTCGCCTCCGGCTGCCGGGGCGCTTGCGTTGCGGTATCATCGTCCAGCGTGATGCACACTTCAATCGGGTGCGTGCCCGGTCGATGGACTCTCGGGATGGGAACGTGATGGAAGAGCAGGCCGTGAGCAAGATATCGATGCCGTCGGGAGGACCGCGTTGGTCCTGTCCTTTTGCGGTCGAAGAGCTCCCCTTCGAGGAGGCGGTTGCGCTCGCGGCGGATACCGGCGCCATCTCGGGGGATGCGGGCCCGCTGCTCGAGACCGTGGTGGATATGCTCGATGAGCTTGGCCGGCCCGATCGCGCCTACGATTGCATCCAGGTCGCGGGTACGAACGGCAAGACATCGACGGCGCGCTTCACTGCCGCCATCCTCGCGGGCGAGGGGCTGCGCTCGGCGCTCTACACCTCGCCGCAGCTCGTGCGCTATCCCGAGCGCATGGAGATCGACGGTCGGGTCGTTGCCGACGAGGCGTTCGCACACGGCGTCTCGGTCGCGCGGGCGGCGGGGGAGCGCGTGAACGCCCGCCGTCTCGCCGAAGGGGTGGCTGCATACACCATCACGCCGTTCGACTTGCTGACCGTGGCTGCGCTTGTCGTGTTCGCCGAGGCATCGATCGACGTCGCCGTGCTGGAGGTCGGCATGGGCGGCCGTTGGGACGCCACGAGCGCTACCGACCCCGTGGCGGTGGCGATTACCGGCATCGGGCTCGACCACATGAGGATCCTCGGGGACACGTTGGCGCAAATCGCCGGCGAGAAGGCGGCGGTCATCAAGCCGGGACGCGCGGTGGTGCTCGGCGAGGGCACGCACGAGCCGAGCGTGCAGCGCGTTATGGACGAGGCATGCCGCGCCGCCGGAGCAGTTCCCATCGTGGTCTCCCACGAGCTGGTCGAGGTCCCGCAAGAGCTCGGCGGTATCCTCGTCCTTGCGACCGAGACGCCGCGTGCGCGCTATACGGTACGGTTGCGCAAACCTGTCTACCAGGCGCAGAACGCCGCATGCGCCATCGCGCTCGCCGAGGCGTACCTCGACCGTCAGCTCGATGAGGTGCACCTTGAGGGGAGCCTGCTCGATTGTCCCACCCCCGGCCGCTTCGACGTGTTGCGCCGCGCTCCCTTGGTCCTCGTAGACGCCTGCCATAACCCGCAATCGTGCGAGAACTTCGTTTCCTCGCTCGACGAGATCGCGCCCGACGTCGCCCGGCGCCCGACGCTTCTGATTGCCGCCCTCTCCGATAAGGACGTCTCGGGAATCGTCGACGTGCTCGTCCCCGCCTTCCCGCGTATCGCCGTCACCCGCACCGCTTCCGGTCGGTCGCTGCCCGTTGGAGAGCTCTCGGAGCTCGTCCGCGCGAAGCTCGCTGCAGCCGGGCGGCCAGAGAGCGACCTCGTTGCGGCCTATCCATCGGTAGCCGATGCCCTCGCTGCGCTTGACGCGTCGGGGGAGCCCGTGGTCGCGGCCGGCACGATCACGCTCGCCGGCGAGGTCGCGGGGCTCCTGCGCAAATGAGGTGGTGACCTGAGATGCTGATTCGGGATCTGATGCACCGCCGTCGCTCGCTTTCCGATGCGGAGCGCGCGATCGCCGATTATCTGCTTGTGCAGCGCGATAAGATCGCACGAGTGAGCGCCCGCCAGATCGCCCGCGACGTGCATGCTGCGCCCTCTACCGTGGTGCGCTTCTGCCAACGTTTCGGCTTTGCCGGTTACGAGGACTTTCGCGAGCGCTTCCTTTCCGAGATACGCTACCTCACGACCCACTTCCAGGATGTCGACGCCAACTATCCGTTCTCCTTCGGCGAGCGTCACGATGTTGTCGCGAGCAAGATGGGCGCGCTCTACCGTGAGATCGTTGACGATACGCTCGCACTGCTCGCCCCTGATGTCCTCGATCGCGTGGTCGGGATCATCGACGGTGCGGACGAGGTGGTTATCTTTTCAAACGGCGTACAGGCGGACCTTGTCCGTGGCTTCTGCGACAAGATGCTCAAGATCGGTCGCGATGTCGTGATCGAGACCCGTGCAAACGCCGCATTCTACCGTGCCTCCCACGCTGATCCCGATAGATGCGCGTTCGTGGTGCTCTCATACTCAGGCGAGACGGAGCAGACCTTGCACGTTGCCCGGAAGCTGTGCGAGCGCGCGGTTCCGCTCATCGCGATCACCTCATTCGGCGGCAACGGCCTTTCCGAACTCGCGGACGAGGTGCTCTACGTCTCTACGCGCGAGAAGCTGGAGAACAACATCGGGCATTTCTCGATGAACGTCTCCTCGATGCTCCTGCTGGATTCCGTATACGCCTGCATCTTCAACGAGAATCGGTTTGCCAACCTTGAGAACCGTATCGACATGCGCCGGCAGTTCGAGAAGCGTCGCGTCTCGTCGAATCCCTTGCTCGTCGACGATGACCTCGGCAATGAAGGGCTGGTGGGCATCGAGGACCCGGTTGGGGGACCCGATGAGCCCGTGTGCTGACGCAAGACCCTTGTTGGTGGAGAATTCGCACCCGGTTGTCGCGGTTCTGCGCGCAACAGCGTTCCAAGTTGCGAGCCCCGACGCATCGCTGCCGCCGAACAGCGTTGCCGATCGTGCGCGCCGGTGACGGGGAACCGTCTCTTTCCCTATGGTGGTCTATGGTGATGTCAATCGGCGAGGTTCCCAACCAGCTACCGGATCGATTGATGTCATGATAGATATCGGGGCTGCAGGGCTGCGCAAAGATGCCTGGCCGCATAGGCCCGTGACCGAGCGCCGGCATCGCTTGGTGGGCACGAGAAAGGGGTTGTCATGATCAAGACCTTGTTCATGGATAGCGAGTATTGCAGCATGGGGCGTTGGATCTCCATGATCGTCGGGGATGTTTGCGGCATGAGGCTCTACGAGGGCATCGACCTTGCGCACGTCTCCGATGAGGAGTGGCTCACTCCTGCGTACCTGAACGATTTCGACAACCGTATTTCGGGCAGGACTGCTGACGAGCTTCGCGAGGACGATGAGTTCCAGCGGGTGAACACGGCGCTTGTCGCGGCGGCGAAAACGGCGATCGCGACGGGCCCGTGCATCATCCACGAGCGTGCGCTCGGCGCGCTGTTGAAGGATACCCCTGACAGCATGCGCGTGCTGCTCTACAACTCGAGCATGGAGCACCGCATTCCGCGTGCGGTGGGCGACCCCACCTTCAGTCTCAAGGGTGCGAGCCATGACGAGGTGATCGGCTTCATCTGCAGCCAGGATGCCGACCGCGCCGCGTATCGCAACGCGCTGACCAATGAGGCATGGGGCGAGAAGCGAAGCTACGACCTGTGCATCGACTCCGATCTCCTGGGCCGCGAGAAATGCGCGGAGATCCTGATCGAGGCGGTCTCCGACCTCAAGCTCGATGCCGCGCGCTGCAAGGAGATCATCGACCGTATCATGGAGAAGTGGGCGGAGAACCACCGCTGATCCATCTGGCTGCGTGCTCGGGTGAGGGTCCGGGCCTGCATCACGCGCATCGCGGAAGGAGGCTTGGGGGCGCATGCGATACCTACCCGTCTTCGTCGTCTGCTTTCTGGCTTCGCTCCTCGGGCCGCTCTGCGGTATCGGCGGCGGGGTGATCATCAAACCCATCGTAGATGCCATGGGCGTCATGGGCGTGAGCGCGGTGAGCTTCCTCTCGAGCGTCTCGGTGCTCGTCATGTCGCTTTCCACGCTTGCCCAGAATACGTTCACGCGCTCGTCCTCGGTCGATTCACGCGGGCTGCTGCCCATCGCCATCTCTTCGGCCGTGGGCGGTGTGGCGGGAAAAGCGCTTTTCAACATGCTCGCCGATCTCTTTCCCGATGCGGACCTGGTCGGCGCGGTCCAGGCGGCGATCATCATCGTCCTTTCGGCGCTGGTGCTCACCTACACGCTCAACAAACGGCGCCTCGGAAGCCTGAAGCTCTCAGGCTCCGCGCCTCAGACGGTCATCGGCTTTCTCGCGGGGGCGTGCTGGTCGTTTCTGGGAATCGGAGGCGGCCCGTTCAACCTTGCGATCCTGGTGTTCTTCTTTGCGATGGAGAGCAAGGTCGCCGCCCAGGCGTCGCTGTTCATCATCGCGTTCTCGCAGACTGCGAGCCTCGTCTACACGTTGGCGAGCGGGAGCGTCCCGGTCTTCGACCCGCTCGTTCTCGCAGGGATGTGCGTCATGGCGATCGCGGGGTCGGTCGTGGGCCGGCGCATCTCAAGACGGGTCGACGGATCTACGGTCGACCGGCTTTACGTGCTCGCACTCGGGCTCATCATCGTGCTCTCGGCGTATAATTTCGTTCGTTTCGCGCTCCTTTGATGCGCGAGACGACGCACCGGGTGTCCTGTCGGCTCGAGAGGGATGATCGCCATGCCGGTAGATGACGCGCGCACGACCGCTGGGGGCGCCGCCGCGGCGCAGGCTCCCGCGGTGACCGCAAAGACCGATCACGCCGGCCGCTCGTCTGCGGCGCGCCGCGCACGGCGCGAGGTGCTCCAGACCCCTCTTGGCCGCGAGGCGCTCGCCGTGGAACGATCGATTGCGATGGATGCCCGCCGCAGCATCCGCAACCTGCGCGATTCCGCGCGTCTCATGGCGCTCGTATTGGTGGTCTCCGTCGCTATGGGTGCGGCGGCGTGGGCGTTTCTGGCGGCGCTCGATATCGTGACGGCGTTCCGCGGCGGGCACCTTTTCTGCTTCGCGCTGCTTCCCGTGGTGAGCGTTTTCACCGCATGGCTCTACCGTACCCATGGCCAGGGGGCTCAGCGCGGCAACAACCTCGTCATCGACTGCGCCGTCTCAGGCAAGCGCATCCCGCGCGTCATGGCGCCCTTCACGTTCCTGTGCTCGGTGGCGACGCACCTCACGGGCGGGTCCGCCGGACGCGAGGGCACCGCGGTGCAGATCGGCGGGACCATCGCCGACACCGTTTCGCGCGCGTTCAAGCTTGAGGCACACGATCATCAGGACCTGCTCATGGCGGGCATCTCCGCGGCGTTCGGCGGCGTGTTCGGCACGCCGCTCGCCGGAGCCTTCTTCGGTATGGAGATGTGCTATGTGGGGAAGCTCCATTATGCGGCGGGAATCTACTGCCTCGTGGGATCGTTTGCGGGCGATACCGTAGCGGGCTTGCTCGGTGCCGGACGCGAGGCCTATATCCTGGGCAGGGTGCCTGATATCGGGCCGCAGAGCATCGTCGTCGCCGTGGGGGCGGGCATCGTCTTCGGCATCGCCGCGCGCCTGTTCTCGGCATCCATCCGCGCGGTCAAGCGGTTCTATGCGTCGCACATCACCAGCTATCTCGCCTCCGCGCTGGTGAGCTCCCTGATCCTGCTCGCGGTCTACGTGTGCTTCGGTCTGTATTCCTATGCCGGCCTTTCCAGCTGGCTCGTCGAGGCGGGCTTCCAGGGCGCCACCACACCGATCGACGCGCTTCTCAAGCTCGTCACCACAGCGCTCACGCTCGGCGCCGGTTACCAGGGCGGCGAGGTGACGCCGCTGTTCGGTATCGGCGCCGCGCTGGGCGGCTGGCTCGGCACCGCATTGGGGTGGGCGCCTTCGTTCATGGCCGGGCTCGGTATGATCGGCGTGTTCGGGTCGGCTCTCAACGTGCCCATCACCACCATCATGCTGGGCGTCGACCTCTTCGGTGGTGCCGCGGCGCCCTATTTCGTGATCGTATCGTTCGTGGGTTATCTGGTCGCGGGGCATCGCGGCGTGTACGTCGCGCAGCGCATCGTCACGCCTAAATGGCGTTCGCTCGACGAGGACGCGGGTGATTCGGTGGAGCGTGCGATCGAGCGGCACGACACCGAGGTGCGGCCCTAGGTTTGCCGTGCCGTCGCGAGGGGGCGCGTCTCGGACCGTTTCGCCCGGAGGCCCTCCGCGGTTCCCGCGGCGGCGCCCGGTAGCGCCATGCCGTGCGCGGGGCGAGCTCAGCCTTCGATTGCGTGCGGCAGGGGCTCCATGCGGTCGAACGTGTAGGTTTCCGTGAACCCGAGCTGGGAGAGGGCATGCTCGACATCGCGGATATGGCTGCCCAGCTGCCCGGGCGCATGCGAGTCGCTTCCGAGCGTCACGATTCTGCCACCCAGGTCGCGGTAGAGGCGAAGCACGTTCGTCGAGGGCATGAGGTCGTCGAGTCCGTAGCGGTAGCTCGACGTGTTCACCTCGATACCGTGGCCGGTCGCGATGACGCGTTCCAGAATCGCGGCGACCAGGTCGCGCGTTTTCGCGAAGGGGTAGGGCCCCGCGGGATCGTAGCGACGGATCAGATCGAGGTGCCCCAACACGCTGTAGCGGTCGAAGCGCTCGACCACGCGCAGCAGCTCGCCGTAGTACGCCTCCTGGTACTCCTCCTGCGAGCGCCCGCGTTGGAAGTCGCCGTTCCAGAACTCGCTATCTCCCACCTGATGGATCGATAGGATGACGAAGTCGAGATCGTCCCGCCAGCGGTCGAAGAGCGCCTCGTAGCGCCCGAGCGTGTGGCGCTGCACGCCGAACTCGAGCCCGCGCTTCACGGAGAGCTCGCCGGCATGGCGGGCGCGCATCTGGTTCAGCAACGGGAAGTAGCGCTCGTAATCCACGTTCATGATCGGGCGGCCGTTGTGCACGTGGGCGAGCTCGGGGTGGTCCCGGTCGGGCTTCACCCCGTAGTCGACGTGGTCGGTGAAGCATATCTCGTCCAAACCCAGGCGGACGGCGTCGGCGCAGATATCCTCCAACGGGTAGACGGAATCGTCGCTGAAGGTCGAGTGGACGTGGTAATCGGCGAACATCTCGGGCTCCTTTGCTTGCGGGTTCCCCTGTGATTCTCCCATAACGGTGCCTGCCGGTAGGTTTCAAAACGGATCCGTTTCACAGCTGTGGGCATGGTCTGTGCAAACAGGTTCACGTGCTTCGCGGTCGCTTCAGGGACGCAATCGGTATACAATGGGTTGGCTCGTGTACCGAGACCGGAAGGTTTGGTTTTCACATGTCTGATATCATCAATCAGGTCATCACCCCGCTCATGCCGGTGATCTACGCCCTCATCGGCTTCATCGTGGTCCTGTACGTGCTGTCGGTGCTCTACGTCTTTGTGGATGCGCGGCGCCGCATCGCCACCGCCCCCTGGGTCTGGGGTATCATCGCCCTCATCCCGTTCGCCGGCATGATCGCCTATCTGGCGCTTCGTCCGCACACCTACCTCGATGACCGCGAGGAGCAGGAGCTCGATATGGCGCTGCGCGAGCGCCAGCTCGCCGCCTACGGCACCTGCCCCAAGTGCGGCACGCCCATCGAGAAGGATTTCATCGTGTGCCCGGTGTGCAACACCCAGGTGCGCAACGTCTGCCCCAGCTGCCATAAGCCGCTCGAGGCCCACTGGAAGGTGTGCCCGTACTGCCGCACCCACATCCAGTAGAAGTCGCCGAGCGCCGCGCACCTGCGGCGCTTGTGCTATTCTTTCCTGCGCAAAGCATCCGTGCGAAAGGTTTCTGGCATATGAGCCGCCCGTCGCTTCATCTCGATCGAACTCAGACTATCTAGGCGCCCGCCTTCTCGCATGGCCGGCAGGCCACAGGCAGGCGCCTCATGCTGCTCGCCGACCCCATGCGGGAGGCGGGCGTTTTTCTTTTATCAGGTACGCTCGTGGAATCCCACCGATAGGAGCAGATCATGAAGGTTCTCTACAACGACGGCCATGTGGACGAGTGCCCCGCCGACGAGGTGACCCACGTCATCCGCCACTCCGCCGCGCACATCATGGCGCAGGCGGTGAAGCGCCTCTACCCGGAGGCGGATTTCGCCTACGGCCCGGCCACCGACAACGGCTTCTATTACGATATCGACCTGCCCGAGGGGAGTAAGATCTCCGAGGACGATTTCCCCGCGATCGAGGCGGAGATGAAGAAGATCGTGAAGGAGAACCTCAAGTTCACCGTCTTCGAGCTCCCGCGCGCCGAGGCCATCGCGCTCATGGAGGAGCGCGGTGAGAAGTACAAGGTCGAGCATATCGGCGACCTCGACGCGGACGCTCGCATCACCTTCTACCAGCAGGGCGAGTACATTGACATGTGCGTGGGCCCGCACCTCACCTACACCAAGGCGCTCAAGGCCTTCAAGCTCACCGGCGTCTCCGGCGCCTATTGGAAGGGCGACAAGGCCAACAAGATGCTCACGCGCGTGAACGGCACCGCGTTCGCCACCAAGGCGGAGCTCGACGAGCACCTGCGCCTCATCGAGGAGGCCAAGAAGCGCGACCACCGCAAGATCGGCCGCGAGATGGACATCTTCATGATGCGCGACGAGGCGCCCGGCTTCCCGTTCTTCTTGCCCAACGGCATGATCTTGAAGAACGAGCTTCTGAGCTACTGGCGCGAGATCCACCACGATGCTGGTTACGTGGAGATCTCGACCCCGCAGATCATGAGCAAGCACCTGTGGGAGACCTCCGGTCACTGGGACCACTACAAGGACAACATGTACTCGACCGTCATCGATGGCGAGGAGTACTGCATCAAGCCCATGAACTGCCCGGGCGGCGTGCTCGTCTACAAGAGTCGTCCGCATAGCTATCGCGAGCTGCCCATCCGCGCCGGCGAGATCGGCCTCGTCCACCGTCATGAGATGCGCGGGGCGCTCCACGGCCTTTTCCGCGTGCGCTGCTTCAACCAGGACGACGCCCACCTGTTCGTGCGTCCCGACCAGCTTACCGACGAGATCGTGGGCGTGGTGAACCTGATCGACTCCGTGTACCAGAAGTTCGGCTTCACCTATCATCTCGAGCTCTCCACCCGCCCCGAGGACTCCATGGGGTCCGATGAGGATTGGGCTGCCGCCGAGGCGGGCCTTCGCGAGGCGCTCGACCGCCTAGGCAAGGATTACGTGGTGAACGAGGGCGACGGTGCCTTCTACGGGCCCAAGATCGACTTCCATCTGGAGGATTCGCTCGGCCGCACCTGGCAGTGCGGCACCGTTCAGCTCGACTTCCAGATGCCGCTCAACTTCGATCTCGAGTACACGGATGCGGACGGCTCCAAGAAGCGGCCCATCATGCTCCACCGCGTGTGCTTCGGCTCCATCGAGCGCTTCATCGGTATCCTGATCGAGCATTTCGAGGGCAAGTTCCCCACGTGGCTCGCGCCCTGTCAGGTGAAGGTGCTGCCGGTCTCGGAGAAGAGCCGCGACTACGCGCGCGACGTCACCGCCAAGCTCGAGGCCGCCGGTATCCGCGCCGTGCTCGATGAGCGTGACGAGAAGATCGGTTATAAGATCCGCGAGGCGCGCAACATCGACCGGCCGCCCTACATGCTCATCATCGGTGAGCAGGAGGTCGAGGCCGGAAACATCTCGGTGCGCGATCGCTCCAACGAGACGCATGCCGCATCGCTCGAGGACTTCATCGCCCAGGTGGCCTCCGAGATCGCCGAGCGACGCTGATCGGACGCGCCGCCGCGGGCTTCGCACCCGTGGCGGCGCTTCTCAAGGCTATCGACAACGGGGCGCCCTTCGGGCCCGCTTCGTGCTTCCACCTGTTATGGAAGCTCCCGCTTTGAGGGGTGCTACCGGCGCGTACTGTGTATACTGGTTCACAATGGATAATCCGAGGAGGGGAGAGCGGCATGTCGCGAGAGCAGGTTGATCTGACCGGCCGATACGCCTCGCTTTCCGGTGCCCGTGCCGCCTGGTTCGTCCGCGCGGACAACACCGCCGACCTTCTCGCGAAGATCGCCCTCGTGGGATCCAACGACCATCTCGTGGTCTGCGCCGATGATTTCTCCGCGGCGTTTCAGGGGCTCTTCCGCTTCGGCACCTGCTCCTACATCGACGATCCCGCACCGGATGCGTTCATGCGCGCCATGGCCGAGCACGAGGTCAGCTTCTCGGATGCCTCGCTCGGGGGTCCCCAGTCGTACGCCTATCCCGCGGGAATCCACGCGGCGCGCACCTTCTGGTTCGTAGGCTCTATCGGAGGTTACGGGCTGCGCGTGCCCGATCTGCGCGCGCTCTCCCAGGCGGCTCGCGCCGCCGGCGCCATCCTCATCGTGGACAACACGGTGGCATCTGCTTTTGGCTGCCGGCCCCATGCGCTGGGGGCCCATATCGTGCTCGAGGCGCTCGACCGTGTCGCCGCGGGCAGGCTCGAGCGCAAGCTCGTGGCGGTCTCGGTTGCCCCGCAGGCGCGGGGGCGCGGGCGCCGCCGGGTCGTGGACCCCCAGGCGGAGGACGCATTCCGCCTGCTCAGCTTCGCTTTGGGGGATCCGTGCGATCCGCGTGGCTGCGATGCGCGCACGCCCGATGAGCTTGATGCGATCGCCGCGGGGCTCGACACGCTGCCCGAGCGCATGCGCGCGCATGCCGATCACGCTCGTGCCATCGCCGAGTACCTGTCCTGCCACCCGGCGGTGGGGCGCGTGTTCTACCCGGGTCTCTCGAACCACCGCGACCACGTACTCGCCCCTTCGGTACTGGAGCATGGTTTCGGCCCCGTCATCGATTTCACCCTGCTCGGCTCTGCGGACGAATCGGCGCCTGAGCGCCATCGCCGATTCGTCGGTCTGTGCTCTTGCGCCAACCGGTCGGCGCGCGCCGGAGGTGCCAGCACGCGCCTTTCCGCGCTCTCGCTTCGTGACGTCGGTTTCATCCGCATCTTCGCGGGCACCGACGATCCGCTTTCCATCGTCGACAGCCTGGATCAAGCGCTGCGGCTTTTCTGTAATCCGCCCGAGCCCTAAGGCGATGCGGCCGGCCGCCGCATCGTGCACGCTTCCGCTTCGGTTCGGATGCCCTGCCTTCCAATGAGATTCGCTTCAATCCCTTCGGCCCGCCGGCGTGCGGACCGGCTTTCCCGTATCGGAGATGTCATGGGCTCCTTCGCATTCGAGAACCTCATCGAGGCGCTATTCCTCGGTATCGCCCTCGCCATGGACGCTATGGCGGTCACGCTGTCCAATTCGCTGTGCGAGCCGGATATGCCGCGCGGCAAGAAGTTCGCCATGCCGGTCATGTTCGCCCTGTTTCAGATGGGCATGCCGATCGCCGGATTCTTTGGCGGGACCCTTATCGCCCCGCTCATCGAGGCGTATGCGGGCATCGTGTCTCTGGCGATACTCGCTTTCGTGGGTGGCAAGATGATCTGGGAGGCCGCGGCCGAGCTGCGCGAACCCGAGGTGTGCCCCGCTTCGAAACTCACCTATCCCACCATCTTCCTCGAGGCGATCGCCACCTCGATCGATGCGTTCGTGGTCGGCGTCTCCCTCGCTGCAAGCGGCGCGAACATCGCGCTGTACGGAGGCGCCATCGGCATCATGACCTTCCTGTGCTGCCTTGCCATGCTGTTCATGGGGCGCCGCCTGGGGGCTCACTTCGGCCCGCGCGCCGAGATCGCCGGCGGCGTCGTCCTGATTATCATCGGTATCAAGGCGTTCCTCTCATAGCGCTTCGGCTCGCACCGTCCTGTTGGCCGGGCGTCGTTTGCGCTGGGTCCCGCGCGACGGTCTTCCCGTCGGAGCGGACCCGCAAGCCCCAGAGTGCAGGTTATCGTTGGCTGAGCAGCTCGGGCAGTCGCCTTTGGAGCAGTCCATCGACCTCGCTCTGCAGCTGGCGATAGGTGCTTAGCACCCGCTCGCCATCGGGGGTGAGGGTAGAGCCTCGCGCGCCGTCGCGCGCGAGCAGGTCGCAACCCAGCTGGGCCTCAGCTTCCCGAATGATGCGCCATGCCTTGGAGTATGCCATGCCGAGGCCCTTCGCGGCGCGGTTCAGCGAGCGGTCGCGTTCGACGCCCTCGAGCAGCTGGGCGCACCCGGCACCGAACGCGCCGGGAAGGTCGGATTCGGCGTTTCGGAAGGTCAGACGAGCTGTTGCGGTGATCGGCATGGGTCCCTTCCTTGCTTGCGCTTGCTCGGTATGCGTTCGCCGGCACACCCGTACGAGCCACGTCTCGCGGTCGTGCCGTGTACGGCTGGGCGAGTCGCGTGCGGCCCGGACGGATGACGCGGAGGTCGCGTGATGTTTTGACGATTTCCATTGTAGCAGCGCCCCGTGGTTTACAATTCCTAGGCAACGTCGGTCGGGTCGACCATGCCCGAATGGACGTCCCACGCGGTCGCGTCGCCGGATTCGGAGCCGCTGAGCACGAGGCGGTCGGCGCCTTAGAAGAGAAGGAGTACCCCATGGCCATGTTTTTCCCCGGTGAGTCACACACGTTTTCCGAGTACCTGCTCGTGCCTGGCTACTCCTCGCATGAGAACGTGCCCGCGAACGTTTCGCTGAAGACCCCGCTCACGCGCTTCAAGCGCGGCGAGGAGCCCGCGATCACGCTCAACACCCCGATGGTCTCCGCCATCATGCAGTCCGTCTCCGGCGAGCGCATGGGCGTCGCGCTGGCGACCGAGGGCGGCATGGCGTTCATCTACGGATCCCAGACCCCCGATTCCCAGGCAGCCATGGTGAAGGCGGTCAAGGACCACAAGGCCGGTTTCGTCGATTCCGACTCCAACCTCACGCCCGATATGACGATGGCTGAGGTCATGGACCTCAAGGAGCGCACGGGTCACTCCACCATGCCGGTCACCGATGACGGCACCTCGCACGGCAAGCTGCTGGGCATCGTCACGAGCCGCGACTACCGTCCCAGCCGTGACGACCCGAACATGCTGGTCGCCGACTTCATGACCCCGCGCACCAAGCTCATCGTGGGCGATAAGGACATCACCCTTAAGAAGGCGAACGACGTCATCTGGGACAACAAGCTGAACGCGCTCCCCGTGGTGGATGACGAGGACCGTCTGCTCGGTATCGTCTTCCGCAAGGACTACGACTCCCATAAGTCCAACCCCAACGAGATGCTCGACGCCAACAAGCGCTATATGGTGGGTGCCGGCATCAACACGCGCGACTACGCCGAGCGCGTGCCCAAGCTCGTCGAGGCGGGTGCCGATTGCCTGTGCATCGACTCCTCTGAGGGCTTCAGCGAGTGGCAGAAGCTCACCATCGACTGGATCCGCGAGCACTACGGCGAGTCGGTCAAGGTCGGCGCGGGCAACGTGGTCGACGCGGAAGGCTTCCGCTATCTTGCCGATTGCGGCGCCGACTTCATCAAGGTGGGTATCGGCGGCGGCTCGATCTGCATCACGCGCGAGACCAAGGGCATCGGTCGCGGTCAGGCCACGGCGCTCATCGACGTCTGCCGTGCGCGTGACGAGTACTTCGAGGAGACCGGTGTCTACGTGCCCGTGTGCTCCGACGGCGGTATCGTCTACGACTACCACATGACGCTCGCGCTCGCCATGGGCGCCGACTTCATGATGCTCGGCCGCTATTTCGCGCGCTTCGACGAGAGCCCCACGTCCCGCGTGAACGTGAACGGCCAGTACATGAAGGAGTACTGGGGCGAGGGCTCCGCGCGCGCTCGCAACTGGCAGCGCTATGACCTGGGCGGTGCGAGCAAGCTCGCCTTCGAGGAGGGCGTCGATTCCTACGTGCCCTACGCGGGCACCCTCAAGGAGGGCATCAACGCCACGCTCTACAAGATCAAGTCCACCATGTGCAACTGCGGTGCGCTCACCATCAAGGAGCTGCAGCAGAAGGCCCGTTTGACGCTCGTCTCGTCGACTTCGATCGTCGAGGGCGGCGCGCACGACGTCGTCGTCAAGGACCACGGTCATCAGACGGTGAGCTACCAGTAGAGAGCGCTTTCGGGTTCCCGTCCTGCCCGGACGGTTCCGGGTCCGGATCAAACGGCCTTCATGCCGCTTCAGGCATCGACGCCGACCTTGCCGACTCCGGCGGGTCGGCGTCTCCCGTTTGTGACATCATCGACCCCGGTAATTCCGAGGTGCAGTTCAAACTGACGTTTACGCCGCTTCAAAAGCTGTTGTTTCCCTATACTTATACGAGCTGAAGAGTTCGCTTGAGCGTGAGGATGGGGATAACGTGGCGAGCGATGATCAGGATACCTCGGTTGATCGAGATTGGGAATCCGGCGTGGATCGGGTGGGGGACCTGTTGAGCGACGATGGCGCCCGCAGCGGGTCGGGAGCTCATTCCGACCGCCGGTCGCGCCGCAAGCAGCTGTTCGAGGATGACGGGGAGCTGTTTAGCGCTGCCCCCGATTCGTCTGCGCGAGAATCGGATGACGAGCAGGGGGACCCTGCGGAATTTGAAGATGCGCCCGACGATAATAACGATGCGGTCGGTCTTGATGATGCGTACCGGGAGCCTCAGACGACCGATGATGCGGGGTTCGATGCGGGGGAGTGCGAGCCTCCGGACGCCGAGGGCACCGGTGAGTTGCCCGAGATGATTTCAAGCGAAGAGGTCTCGCTATCCGATGGGGTATCGGATGCGGCGTCCGCTACCGAGGCGGCCTCGAGCGATGAGCGCGTGCCGGAGGATGAGGCAGATGGCGCAGCGGCTCAGGCCGAAGCTGACGAGGTCGCAGAAGATGCTGCGGGCGACGAGCCTGCGGACGGTGCGCCCGGTCTGCGCTCGGTCCCGCTCGCGCTCGAACGGGGCCGGCGTTATCTCCGCGAGCATCCTCGCGCGCTCGACCTCATCGTCGTCGCCGCCATCCTTGCGGTGGTTTGCATCGGCTTCGGGACGGCCATCGGCGCGATCATGGGCAACGAATCCTATATGGAGGAGGGGCGCGACCGCGAGGAGGCCGCGATGATTCCCGTGGTGGACGATGCCGACCTCCCCTTCGCCTCGCTGCTCTTGAGTTCACTTTCCGAGGGTGAGTACCCGCGCCTCGTCGCCGATTTCTCCATACAGGTATCCGATCCCGCGGCGTTCCCCGCGCTCACGCTCGAGTCGTTCGACATCTCCGACCGCGCCGCCGGCTCCAAGGATTCGGTGCCGGTCGCCGACGCCTCCGTCACCCAGACCGGTCCCCAGTCCTACCAGCTTGCCTGCACGGTCACGGAGGACGATCCGAGCGTCGACCATGAGCTCGTGGTGGACCTCAGGCCCGAGACCGGCTTCCGCGGTGGGATGACCATCGGCTACGATGCGCCCGAGCCCGTGGTGGAGGAACCGGCGCCGCAGAACAACTATTACTACTACTGGTGGTAATCCGCTCTTCCCACGATTTGGGGATCTCAAGCGGGGTCGGGGGCAATCGCCTCGGCCCCGCTTTGCGCTGCACGGCATCGCGCCGTTCGCGTGCGCGACACGTCGTGCACCGCGCCCCGGCGTTTTGCTAGAATCTTGCACGTTACACGCTACTACCGAAGGAGACGTATCACATGTGCGACGAGGCGAACCGCGGCACTCACGCCCATGAGATCCCGGCCTACGACGCGGAGGCGATCGAGACCAAGTGGATGAGGGCCTGGGACGAGGCCGACCTCTTCAAGGTCGAGGAGGATCCTGCCAAACCCAAGAAGTACGTGCTCGAGATGTTCCCGTACCCGTCGGGCGACCTGCACATGGGCCATGCTCGCAACTACACCATCGGCGACGCGATGGCGCGCCAGGCCCGCATGCGCGGCTTCGACGTGCTCCACCCGATCGGTTTCGACGCGTTCGGCCTGCCGGCGGAGAACGCCGCGATCAAGCACAACACGCAGGCGGGGGAGTGGACCTACCGGAACATGGACCAGGCGCTCGCCACCATGCGCCGCATGGGCTTCTCCTACGATATGGACCGTCTGGTGCGCACCTGCGACCCCGAGTACTACCGCTGGGGTCAGTGGATCTTCGAGAAGCTCATGGAGCGCGGCCTGGTCTACCGCAAGAAGAGCCCTGTCAACTGGTGCCCCAGCTGCAAGACCGTGCTCGCGAACGAGCAGGTGACGGAGGGCCGCTGCTGGCGGTGCGGTTCCGAGCCCGAGAAGCGCGACCTCGAGCAGTGGTACTTCAAGATCACCGAGTACGCGCAGGAGCTCCTCGACGACCTTGAGAAGCTTCCCGGCTGGCCCGAGCGTGTGAAGCAGATGCAGGCGAACTGGATCGGTCGCTCCGAGGGCGCCGAGGTCGACTTCACGCTCTGCGACGCCGACGGCGAGCCCATCGAGGGCGATGAGGGCAAGATCACCGTCTTCACCACGCGTGCCGATACGCTGTTCGGATGTACCTTCTTCCTGCTGGCCCCCGAATACGAGGGCTTGCACGAGCTGGTTGCCGGTACCGAGTACGAGCACGACGTCATGGCGGTGGTCGAGGGCGCCAAGAAGATCTCGGCGGTCGAGCGCCAGCAGGGCGTGCTCGAGAAGCATGGCGCGTTCACGGGTCGCTACGTGGTGAACCCCGTCTCCGGCACCAAGGTCCCGGTCTGGGTGGCGGACTACATCGTTTCCGACTACGGCACCGGTGCCGTCATGGCGGTGCCGTGCGGCGATCAGCGCGATTTCGAGTTCGCGCGCAAGTACGGTCTGCCGATTGTGCCGATCATCCTCATGGATGACGAGCTCGAGGCGCTGAAGGAGGCGGGCGAGTCCCTCGACACCTACCACGCCGAGACCGTCGATTGGGATTCGGCGCATGCCGCGGAGGGCACCCTCGTCCAGTCGGGGAAGTACACCGGTATGCGTGGCGGCAAGCACTCCGAAGGCGAGGCTGCGATCGTGGCCGACCTCGAAGAGGCGGGTACCGGCCGCCGCAAGGTTGAGTTCCGCCTGCGTGACTGGCTGATCAGCCGCCAGCGCTACTGGGGCGACCCGATCCCGGTCGTCCATTGCGAGCACTGCGGCATCGTTCCCGTCCCCGAGGACCAGCTGCCGGTCATGCTCCCGCAGAACCTCGATCTGGGCGCCGGCGAGACGCTCGCCGAGTGCAAGGAGTTCTACGAGACCACCTGCCCGGTCTGCGGTCGACCTGCCCGCCGCGAAACCGACACCATGGACACCTTCACGTGCTCCAGCTGGTATTACCTGCGGTATTGCGATCCGCATAACACCGAGCTCCCGTTCTCGAAGGAGGCTGCGGACCGCTGGATGCCGGTCGACAACTACATCGGCGGCATCGAGCACGCGATCCTGCACCTGCTGTACAGCCGCTTCTTCACCAAGGCGCTGCGCGATATGGGGCTTCTCGACGTGGATGAGCCCTTCACCAACCTGCTGTGCCAGGGCATGGTGAAGGACGCCAACGGCGAGACCATGTCCAAGTCGAAGGGCAACGTGGTCCCGCCGAGCTCGGTCATCGAGCCCTACGGTGCCGATACCATGCGCCTGGCGATCCTCTTCATCGCGCCGCCCGAGAAGGACTTCGATTGGGACGAGGACGCCGTGGCGGGCGCCAACCGCTTCATCCGACGCGCCTGGCGCATCGTCTGGCAGCTCGCCGGATCGGGCTCGGCCGAGGCGGTGCTCGACAAGCGCGCGCTCGATGATGACGCGATGGAGCTGTACCGCGCGCGCCACCGCACGATCGCCAAGTGCACCGAGGATTTCGATCGCCAGCAGTTCAACACCGCCATCTCGGCGATCATGGAGCTCGTGAACGCAGCGAGCGCGTATCTGAATGCGACCGAATCCCAGCCGGCCGCGCGGGACGCCGCGCTCAGCTGGCTCGTCGCGACCGATATCGTCGAGCTGCTCGCACCCATCTGCCCCTTCTGGGCCGATGAGCTGTGGCACGAGGCGCTGGGACACGGGGACAACGCCTACACCGCCCCGTGGCCTGAGTTCGATCTCGCGGAAGCGAAGAGCGATTCCGTCGAGATCGCCGTCCAGGTGCTCGGCAAGGTGCGCGCTCGCGTGAGCGTCTCCACCACCGCCACCCAGGACGAGATGCGAAGCGCTGCCGAGGCGGCTGCAGCGAAGTGGCTCGAGGGCAAGACGGTCGTCAAGGCGATCTGCATCCCGGGCAAGCTTGTGAACCTGGTGGTCAAGTAGCTGGTGATGTCAGGGGCCGGGGCTTGCTCCCCCGGGAGGTGCGCTATGCGGAACCTCCCGGGGGAGCGAGCCCCGGCCTGCAGCATCGACGGGGGCGGGTCGATGCTCAATTGTGGAGCTATTGAGGAGGGTATGCAGGATAATCCGTCTGAAACATGCCCTTGCTTCGCGTCGGATACCGTTTCTGACCTGCGTGTGCTATCATACGCTTCGTAATTGAAGCGCTCTTGAGAAGGGAGTGGGGTCCTGCGGCCCCGCTTCCTTTCTTGTATGAGGAGGTGCCACATGGTCAAGAGCCCGCTTGAGCAGCGCATCATCGATGCTCTGGAGCAGCACGCCGCCGAGCACGACGTCGACATCGTCGACGTCGAGATGACGGGAGCCACCAAGGCCCCGTGCGTCCGCGTACGCATCGAGGGCGCGGACGGTTCGTCGCTCTCGCTTGACGACATCACCGCGCAGACCGCGTGGGTGAGCGATGTGGTCGAGGGCATCGATCCCGTTCCCGGTGCGTACAACCTTGAGGTCTCGAGTGCTGGCATGGCGCGGCCGCTGCGCCGTCCGCGCGATTTCGCCCGCTTCGTGGGCGAGAGCGTGGACCTTGCCACCACCGCGACCGAGGGCCGTCGCAAGTTCAAGGGGTCGATCGTCGCTGCCGACGAGGATCGGGTGACGCTCGAGCTCGAGGATGGCGAGCGTGTGGACATCTCCTTCGATGAGGTGAAGAAATGCACCTTGAGGCCGGTCTACGACTTCAAGGGCGGAAAGGAAGGGAAGCGCTAATGGCATCTCAGATGATGGAAGCCCTGATGGAACTTTGTCAGGAGCGTCATATCGACCAGCTCTACCTGCTCGACCGCCTCGAGCAGTCACTCGCGAAGAGCTATACCGACATCCTGCACCTGCCGTTCGGCGCCGAGGTCACCATCGACCGCCAGACCGGTAAGATCTACGTGTACGAGCTCGTCCCCGTGGGCGAGCCCGATGAGGAGACCGGCGACTACACCGAGTTCGAGAAGCGCGACGTCACGCCGCGCGACACATCGCGCATCGCCGCCAAGCACGCCAAGGAGGAGATCAACGCGATCGTGCGCCATTCCGCTCGCCAGCAGATCTTCGAGGAGTTCTCCGATCGCATCGGCGACATCATCACCGGCACCGTGCTCCAGTCCACGCCCGATTTCACCATCGTGAAGATTCGCGAGGGCGTCGAGGCCGAGCTGCCGCATTTCGATATCCGCCGCCACCATGACGAGGACGGCAACCCCACCGAGCGCAACGAGCGTCCGCAGGGCGAGCGCTATATGCACAACCAGCGGATCAAGGCCGTCATCATCGACGTCCGCGATCCCAACTCCACCGTGCAGCCCGTTCGCGGCGAGCACTCCCGTCCGCCGATCGTGATCTCCCGCACCCATCCGGCGCTCATCCGTCGCCTCTTCGAGCTCGAGGTTCCCGAGGTCTACGAGGGCACGGTCGAGATCATGAGCGTCGCGCGCGAGGCCGGCCAGCGCTCCAAGGTGGCCGTCCGCTCGCTTGACGACCGCCTCGACCCGGTGGGCGCCTGCGTGGGCCCCAAGGGCAGCCGCGTGCGCACCGTCGTCTCCGAGCTCCGCGGCGAGCGCGTCGACATCATCCTGTGGGACGAGGATCCCGCGCGCTACGTGGCGCACGCCCTGTCGCCCGCGAAGGTCACGCGCGTCCTTATCGACGAGGAGAAGAACTACGCCGGCGTGATCGTTCCCGATGACCAGCTCTCGCTCGCAATCGGCAAGGAGGGTCAGAACGCCCGCCTCGCCGCCCGCCTCACCGGCTGGCATATCGACATCAAGAGCGAGACGCTCGCAGCCGATATCCTGAAGAACATCCCCGTGGCCCCCGCGCCCACCGACGACCTCATCGATGACGGCGAGCCCGCGCGCTGCCAGTTCGTGAGCGAGGACGG
The DNA here is from genome assembly GCA_949294785.1 of uncultured Collinsella sp. Lineage (GTDB taxonomy): Bacteria > Actinomycetota > Coriobacteriia > Coriobacteriales > Coriobacteriaceae > Coprousia. The sequence continues at coordinate 460 of CASFIQ010000078.1, read as the reverse complement.
CATCCGTTGCCGCAACCACGCCCGCCCCGGGTCCCGTTTCTGCGGCGTTCACGATCAGGACGCCATCGACTCCGCGGAGGATCTGATCTAGGCGAGTTCCCGCCGGATGCCCGCGTCCGGCCCAGGTGCTCGTTTGGTTCTCTTATCAGGGCGCTCGCGCCCGAGAGGTAGGTGATCGGCAGATGGCGAAGACCCGTGTTTCCAGCCTTGCCAAAGAATTCGGTATGACCTCGAAGGAGCTTCTCGGCTACCTTGAGGAGATGAAGATTCCGGCGAAGACCCCGTCCTCGGCGCTCGAGGACGCCTACGTCGCCATGGTCCGCAAGAAGCTCGCTCCGGTCCTCGAGGCGCGCGCCGCGGAGATCGAGGCCGCTCGTGAAGCCGAGCGCGCCGCCGCGGCTGCCGAGGAGGCCGAGCGCGCCGCCCGCGAGGAGCAGGCCCGCCTGGAGGCCGAGGCCCG
>CASFIQ010000077.1 GCA_949294785.1 uncultured Collinsella sp. | reverse complement strand
AGGGCGTCGCAGAACCCGAAGAGCATGCACGCGCCGAGCACGCCCAGCGGGGACCACCTGCCAAAGATCACGGCGGACAGCGCGATGAAGCCTCGGCCGGCCACGATGCCCTCGGCGTAGGTGGAGGTGTAGACGAGCGTGAGGAAGCCCCCGCCGACGCCGGCGAGCGCCCCGCAGATGACGCAGGCAAGGTACTTGGTGCGGATCACGTCGACGCCAAGGCTCTCGGCCGCGCGGGGGTTCTCGCCGACGGCGCGGTAGTCAAGGCCGGCGTGGAAGCGCGAGAAGAACCACCAGCTGAGCGGGACGAGGAGAAACGCCGCGTAGCCCAGCAGGCTCTGCCGGAAGAACGCGTCCCCGATGACGGGGATCTCGCAGAGCAGGGGGATGGCGAGAGGCTCCATGGTCACGCCCTGGAGGAGCTCGGTGGAGTTGGCGACGACGACCTTGTAGATGAAGGTCGCGAGCGCGGGTGCGAGGATGTTGACCGCCATGCCGTAGACGATCTGGTTTCCCATGAGGGTGATGGTGCAGAAGGCGTAGATGAGGTTTACGGCAATCCCGGAGACGGCCGCCGCGAGCACGCCGAGCCACGGGCTGCCGGTGGTGTACCCCACGAGGAAGCCCACGAGCGCCCCGATCGCCATGAGGCCGTCGAGGCCGATGTTCACCTGCCCGGCGCGCTCCGAGTAGAGCTCGCCCAGGGTCACGAAGAGAAGCGGCGTCGCCATGCGGACGGTTGTGGCAATGATGGCGGGAAGGGCTGCGAGTAGCATGCTCATTTCGCGCTCACCTCGGCCTTCTGCGCGGTGCCGGAGAGCCCGGCGCCTTGGATGAACTGCTTGAACTTGGGATAGTTGAGGAGCGCCACGCCGGCTACGGCGAAGATGATGACGAGCGCCTGGATGATGTCGACGATGGCGGTGGGCACCGATATCGCGATCTGCAGGGCGATGGAGCCGGCGCGCAGGACGCCGAAGAACAGCGCCACGAGTAGCGACGCGATGGGGTTGAGCTGGGCGATGAGCGCGATGGCGACCCCGTCGAAGCCAAAGCCGGTGCCAAAGCCGGACATGAGCCGGTACTGCTTGCCCAGAAGCTCGACGGAGCCGCCCAGGCCGGCGATGGCGCCCGAGATGACAAAGGCGAGCATGACGAGGCGCCTCACCGGGAAGCCGTTGACGCGGGCGGCCTCGGCGTTCATGCCGACGGCGCGGATCTTGAAGCCAAACGAGGTCCTGAACACCACGTAGTAGAGGACGAAGGCGAGCGCAACGGCGATGATGACGCCGGGGTGGATGCGAAAGACGTCGGACATGCGCGCCAGCTGCACGCTCTCGGCCACCGCGGGGGTCTGCGGGGTGGTGCCGTCGCGCAGGGCGGTGGTGTAGACGAAGCCCATGAAGAGCGTGGCCACGTAGTTGAGCATGATGGAGGTGATCATCTCGTTGAGCCCGCGAGAGATCTTCATCACGCCGGGAAGGGCTCCCCACGCTGCGCCCACGGCCGCGCCCACGGCGAGTGCGCCGAGCGTTCCCGCAACGCCCTCGACGCCCGTGAGCGCGCAGAACGCCGCCGCGGCAACGGCGCCCATGATGAACTGCCCCTCGCCGCCGAGGTTGTAGACGCCGCACTTGTACGCAAACGCCGCCGCAAGGCTCGTGAAGATGAGCGGGCACGCCGTCACGAGGGACTGCGCAATCTTTTGCGGGCTTCCGAGCGAGCCGTAGAAGAGCATGAAGTAGCCGCGGATGGGATCCTTGCCAAGAGCGGCTATGATGACGGCGCCCACGAGAAGCGCGAGCGCGATGGCGATGATGGGCGTCAGGATGACGAGCAGACGCTGCTTGCCCCTCATTGCTCCTCCTTTCCCGCCATGGCGAGCGAGATCTTCTCGACGGGCGCGTTCTTGCCCGGGTACACCCCCATGACCCGTCCCTCGAACATGACCGCGATTCGGTCCGACATCTTGAGGACCTCGTCGAAGTCCGCCGAGATCATGAGAATCGCGCAGCCTCGGTCGCGCGCGGCGATCATCGCCTCGTGGACGAAGCTCGTCGCCCCGATGTCGAGGCCGCGGGTGGGGTGCACCGCCACGAGGAGCTTGGGCTCGGACTCAAGCTCGCGCGCGAGGATGACCTTCTGCTGGTTGCCGCCCGAGAGGTCGCGCACGGGCTGGTCGACGGAGGCGCAGCGGATGTCGTTGTCCGCGCGCTGGGCCTCCGCAAACGCCCGAATGGCGTCGAGCCTGAGCCAGGCGCCGCCCCCGGATGAGAAGCGCGGGTCGGTGGTCGACTTGAGCACGAGGTTCTCGGCGATCGACATGTCCCCGACGATGCCCATCTTGTTGCGGTCCTCGGGGACGTTGGAGACCCCCGCGTCGATGAACGTCTGGGGGTCGAAGCGCTCGACCTTGGAGCCGAGGAGCTCGACGGTCCCCGACTCGGGCGTCAGCAGGCCGCAGGCAACCTGCGCGAGCTGGGACTGGCCGTTGCCGCCCACGCCCGCGATGCCGAGGATCTCCCCGGCGCGCACCTCGAGGCAGACGTCGTCGAGCCCGCCGCGCTTGACGCGGGCGCCCAGGCTGACGTGGTCGAGCCGCAGCGCGCAGGGGTTTCCCGTCGCCGCCGCGTCGACCTTCTCGAAGGTCCCCTCGCGGAAGTCGCGGCCGATCATGAGGCTTGCGAGCTCGTCCTCGGTGGCCTCGCCGCGGCCGAGGGTCGCCACGGACCGGCCGGCTCGCAGCACCGTGATGCGGTCGCTCAGGCGCATGACCTCGCGCATCTTGTGGGAGATGAAGATGACGGACTTCCCCTCGGCCACGAGCGAATCGATGATCTCGAAGAGGCCCTCGACCTCGAGGTCGGTGAGTACCGCGGTGGGCTCGTCGAGGATGAGCAGGTCGGCGCCGCGGTAGAGCACCTTGAGGATCTCCACGCGCTGGCGGGCGCCGATGGAGAGGTCGGAGACGGGGACCGAGAGGTCGACCTCGAGGTGGTAGCGCTCCATCAGCTCGCCGATGCGCCGGCGCGCCTCCGAGCGGTTGATGAGCGGCCCGCTTCCGCTGGTTCCCAGCACGATGTTCTCGACCGCGTTCATGGCGTCCACGAGCATGAAGTGCTGGTGCACCATGCCGATTCCCAGGGCCACGGCGTCCTTGGGGGAGGCGATGCTGGCAAGCTCGCCCCTCACGTAGATCTTGCCCTCCGTGGGCTGGTAGAGCCCCATGAGTATGTTCATGAGCGTGCTCTTGCCCGCGCCGTTCTCCCCGAGGAGGGTATGGACCTCGCCCTCCTCGATGGTGAGCGAGACGTCCCTGTTGGCGTAGAACGTCCCGAAGCGCTTTGAGACCCCTTCGATGCGAAGCAACTCTGCCAT
>CASFIQ010000076.1 GCA_949294785.1 uncultured Collinsella sp. | reverse complement strand
AGCATGTTCTCGCGGCGCTCCGCCACGGTCTTGATGTTCAGCAAGTGCTTCACCCCAACGTTCTCGGAGACGGAGTTGCCACCCCAGGAGCCGCAGCCCAGCGTGAGCGACGGCTTCATGGCGAAGTTGTAGAGGTCGCCGATGCCGCCCTGGGAAGACGGCGTGTTGATGACGATACGGCACGCGGCCATCGTCTCCTCGAAGAGAGCGATCTTGTCCTTCTCCGCCGGGTGCACGTACAGGGAGGCGGTGTGGCCGGGGCCGCCGGCGAGCACCAGGTGCTCGGCCTTGTCGACGGCCTCCTGGAAGTCCTTCGCGTGGTACATGGCGAGCACCGGCGAGAGCTTCTCGTGGCTGAACTCCTCCTTGAGCGGGTCGGTGGAGGTGCACTCGACGATCAAGATCTTGGTCTTGGCGGGCACCTTGATGCCGGCGAGCTCGGCGATCTGCGGGGCGGGCATGCCGGGGATGCGGTGGTCCAGGGCGCCGTTCTTGAACATGGCGGCGCGCAGGGCCTCGACCTCCTTGCCCTTCTTCACGAAGTAGCAGCCGCGGTACTGGAACTCGGCCTTGACCTCGTCGTAGATGGAGTCGAGGGCGGTCACGGACTGCTCCGAGGCGCAGATCATGCCGTTGTCGAAGGTCTTGGAGTGGATGATGGAGTTCACCGCGAGCTTGATGTCGGCGGTGTCGTCGATGACGACCGGGGTGTTGCCGGCGCCGACGCCGAGGGCGGGTTTGCCGGAGGAGTAGGCCGCCTTCACCATGCCGGGGCCGCCGGTGGCCAGGATGATGTCGACATCGCTCATGAGCTTGTTGGTGAGCTCGAGAGAGGGCTGGTCGATCCAGCCGATGATGCCCTCGGGCGCGCCGGCCTTGACGGCGGCGTCGAGCACGACCTTGGCGGCGGCGATGGTGCACTTGGCCGCGGCGGGGTGCGGGGAGATGATGATGGCGTTGCGGGTCTTCAGGCAGATAAGGCACTTGAAGATCGCGGTGGAGGTGGGGTTGGTGGTCGGGATGACCGCGCCCACGATGCCGATCGGCTCGGCGACCTTGGCGATGCCGTAGGCCTCGTCGCGCTCGATGACGCCGCAGGTCTTGGTGTTCTTGTAGGCGTTGTAGATGTACTCGGCAGCGTAATGGTTCTTGATGACCTTGTCCTCGACGATGCCGCGACCGGTGTCCTCGACCGCGAGCTTCGCCAGCGGGATGCGCTGCTTGTTGGCAGCCATGGCGGCCTCGTAGAAGATCTTGTCGACCTGCTCCTGGGAGTAGGTGGCGAAAACCTTCTGGGCTTCGCGCATCGCCGTAAGCTTCGCCTCGAGCGCATCGACGGTATCGATGAACTCGGGCACGGCCTTTGCCTTCTTCACCATGTGTGTCTCCTTGTCACTGGTGACTTACCCTACAATTTGCATAATAACAAGTATTGATTCGGTGAACGGCACATTTCCGGTAAACGGCAGAATAAAACGTTTCAATAATTTATAACGTTTTAAAGATGGTCAGTTGATGGGCAGATTATAAAGACGCAGGTAAACCGATGTAAACATTTTATCTGAGATCATTTTGAAGCAGCGAAGAAGAACCGCTTCGCTTTGCTTGGAACTAATGAAACGTTTCAAAATGTAAAACCGGTCAGCGCAATCAGCCTAGATAATGTTCAGGTTTGATGGCTATGGATTACAAATCGCCACGCGCCGAGCCCGATGTCGGAAGTGCGTTTCCGGGAATTTAGTTTGGGGCTTAGTGAGTGCAGGATTTCGGCATCGCGCGGTAACGCACCTTTTGTCCACCATGAAAGCGCAGGTAGAGCTCTCGGGGGGTTTTGCTGCTTTAACCTAAAATCCCATATCCACACTCACTAAGCCCCGAGTTGCACTCCAAAGCGTCTTTTGGAGGGTCAGGGCGGCTAGGGGAGTGGCGGGCTGCAAGTTATATAACAGAGAAGGCGCCCGAAGGCGCCTTCTTGATTCATCTATGAACGCGATGCCTTAAGGGCGTCGCGATGCATGTCCAAACTAGGAGCGAGCCACCTTGCCGGACTTGAGGCAGTTGGTGCAGACGTTCATCTTACGGCGATGACCGTCGACCACGCAGTAGACGCGCTGGATGTTGGGGCGGAACGTACGGTTGGTGACGCGGTGCGAGTGGCTGATGGAGCGACCAGCAACGGGGTGCTTACCGCAGATCTCACAAACTTTGGACATGGTTGAACCCTCCTCGGGCGGACTTCTCGGGTGCCGCTTAACAAACAGATAGGAACTATAGCACAAAAGGCATGCGCTACGTGCAATCTTCATATTGCCGCCAGCAGAAGCAGGCACCCGGGGCGCTTCGGCGCGCGTCTCAGGTTGCGGGCGACGCAATCGATGATGTGCGAGAGGGATTATTGCAGCTCAGGCGCGATCGCGCAAGAGGAGCGGGTTCGGCTGCCCGAGCCACCTGTGGAGGCATGCTGCGCCGCACCGAATTGCACCCCACGCGATCTGCCGCACGTAGTAGAATGAGCGGGATTACTCCCGTCTTGGATGCGTTCCCGCATCGGAAAAGGAGATTTCCGTGTCTGAAAAGATCATGGGCAACCTCAGCGTCTCGAATGACGTCATCGCGGACATCGCCGGTTACGCCGCCATGTCCTGCTACGGCATCGTCGGTATGGCGGAGCAGCTGCAGGGTGCGGAGAGCGTTCGCCTGCTGCCCGGCCAGCGCCTGCGCAAGGGCGTACTCGTCACCAGCGACGAGGCCGGCCTGCGCGTCGACCTCCACGTGGTGGTCGAGGCCGGCGTCAACATGAAGTCGGTCTGTCACAACCTCTCGAGCGCCGTGGCGTTCACCCTGGCCGAGATCGCCGAGATCGACCCGGCGAAGCTCACTGTCGGCATCCATATCGACGCGCTCAAGACGCGCAACTAGCCAGCTCGGAACCTGAGAGTCAAACGGAGATACACGCGATGATCACCAAGACCATTCGAACCTGCTTTCCCATCGCCGTCGCGGCGGTTTCCGAGAAGGCTGAGGAAATCAACAAGCTGAACGTCTTCCCCGTGCCGGACGGCGACACAGGCACCAACATGTCGCTCACCCTGCAGTCGGTGGTGAAGGAGCTCAGCGCCCTGCCCGCCGACGCCGACATGGAGGCAATCGCCGGCGCCATCACCCACGGCTCGCTCATGGGCGCGCGCGGCAACTCGGGCGTCATCACCTCGCAGATCCTGCGCGGTGCGGCCGAGGGCCTCGTGGGCGCGACCGACCCGGCAACCTCGGCGGATGTGGCCGCGGCGCTCCGTAACGCGGTGAAGGTCGCCTTCAAGGCGGTCCGCAAGCCGGTCGAGGGCACCATCCTCACCGTGCTGCGCGACATCTCCACCAAGGCGGACGCCTGCGCCAAGGCCAAGGACACGCTCGAGGACGCGCTCGACGCCATCGTGGTCGAGGCCTACCAGTCCGTGGCCCGCACCCCGGACCTCCTGCCCGTTCTCAAGGAAAACGGCGTGGTGGACTCCGGCGCCTTCGGCTTCGCCATCTTCATCGAGAACTTCGTGGCCGCGGCCCTCGGCCGCACCACCGAGGTCTCCGACTTCTCCGCCACCTTCGAGGCGGGTACGGACGCCGCGCGCGACGCCGCCCTCGACCGCGTGAAGATCGAGGCGAACGACGACTGGGAGGGCTCCGAGTACACCTACTGCAATGAGTTCCTCTTCAAGGCCGATGCGCCCTTCGACGAGGACGAGTGCCTGAACTTCCTGGCGTCCATGGGCGATTGCGAGCTGCTCGTCGGCGCGTACCCCGATTACAAGGTGCACGTGCACTCCAACACCCCGAACCTCGTGCTCGAGCACATGCTGCAGCTGGGCCAGATCTACGAGGTCTTCATTCATAACATGGTGATGGAGAGCCACGAGCGCACCGAGAAGATCCACGCCGACCAGGACGCCGCCGCTGCCGCCGAGCCCGCCAAGCCGCTGGGCTTCGTGGCGGTCGCCGCCGGTTCGGGCGAGGCCGACATCCTGAGCTCGCTCGGGGTGGACGTGGTGGTCTTTGGCGGTCAGACCATGAACCCCTCCACGGCGGACATCCTCGAGGCCGTGGGCCGCGTGAACGCCGAGGCCGTCATCGTGCTCCCCAACAACGGCAACATCCGCATGGCCGCCGAGGCGGCCGCCTCCGCCTGCGCTGACAAGAAGGTCGCCGTGGTGCCCACCAAGACGGTGCCGCAGGCGTTCGCCGCGCTCTTCGCCGTCCTGCCCGACATGGGTATCGACGAGGCGGTCGAGGCCATGACCGAGGCCGCCGGCGACGTGCGCGACGGCGAGGTCACCACCGCGGTGCGCGACTCGCAGGCCTCGGACGGCTCGCCCATCCACGCCGGCGACGTCATGGGCATCATCAACGACTCCATCGACGTGGTGGGTTCCGACGTGAAGGCCGTGACGCTCGAGTGCATCGAGCGCATGCAGGCCGAGGAGGAGGGTGACTCGCTCACCATCCTCGCCGGTTCCGACATGGATGACGAGGCGTTCGAGGACCTCGTCGCCGCCATCGAGGAGGCCCATCCCGACCTGGAGGTCGACCCGCACCGCGGCGAGCAGCCGCTCTACCCGGTCATCTTCTCGATCGAGTAACGCACGTTGGCTACGGACCCCGTTCTCGCATCTGCCGAGGAGCTGGAAACGCCGCCCACGTCCCCGCGCCTGGCCGCATCGGCCGCGCTCGCGGAGGACGTCGGGCGGCTCGCCTATGTCTCAGGCGCGCGTGAGGAGGCGCTGCGCCGCATGCGCGTGAACACGGTGCGCGACCTCTTCGCGCT
>CASFIQ010000075.1 GCA_949294785.1 uncultured Collinsella sp. | reverse complement strand
CGACGGGGCGCGCCTCGGCTCCCATGGCGGGCGCGGTGTCGACGCGCGTGGCGCCGCCGGTGCGGAAGGCGCCCTCGGTCCGCTCGTTCAGCGGGAGCGGCTCGGCGACGGTGCCGGCGATCTCGCCTGCGGGGCTCATGCCCTTCTCGGTCACGCGAACGCCGCCCAAGGTCACGTCGATCGCACCGATGATATCGTCAATCGCGGCGCCCGGTGCGACCATGGGATAGACGGTCTGCGCCGTGGGGATGATCACGTCGAGCAGGTAGGGCCGGTCGCTCGCGAGCATGCGGTCGAGCGCCGCGTCGATCTGGTCGGGGTGGTCGATGCGCTCGGCGCCCCAGCCGTAGGCCTCGGCGAGCTTGACGAAATCGGGGTTCGCGGTGAACTCGGTGCAGCTGTAGCGCTCGTGGTAGAACAGGCGCTGCCACTGGTGCACCATGCCCAGCGCGTTGTTGTCGATCAGCAGGATCTTCACGGCCACGCCGTTGCCGATGGCGGTCGCCATCTCCTGGATGTTCATCTGGATCGACCCGTCGCCGGCGATGCAGACCACCTGCGCGTTCGGCCGCCCGATCTTGGCGCCGATGGCCGCGGGGAAGCCGAAGCCCATGGTGCCCAGGCCGCCGGAGGAGATGAACGTGCGCGACTCCTCGCGATGGATGTGTTGATGCGCCCACATCTGGTGCTGGCCCACCTCGGTGGTGACCACACTCGCGTGCGGGTCGAGCTTTGCCGAGAGCGCCTCGAGCACCTGCTCGGGAGCGATGCGGTCGGGATAGTCGGCGAAGTCCTCGGTGTAGAACGGCCAGCGCTCGCGCCACCCGAAGACGGTCCGCACCCACTCCTCATCCCGGGGCTCGGCGCCCACGCGGTCGAGCCGCTCGTTGATGGCGGCGACCACGTTGCGCGCATCGCCCACGATGGGCACCTGCGGATCGCGTACCTTGCCGATCTCGGCCGGGTCGATATCGATATGGATAACCTTCGCATGCGGCGCGAACTCGGAGATCTTGCCGGTCACGCGGTCGGAGAAGCGCGCGCCCACCGCGATGATGAGATCGCTCTCGGTCATGGCCATGTTGGCGTACTTGGAGCCGTGCATGCCGACGGGCCCCAGGTTCAAGGGGTTGGAGCACGGCATCGCGGCCTTGCCGATAAGCGTCGTCACCACGGGGATCTGCATCTTCTCGGCAAGTTCCACCACCTCGGCGCAGGCATGGCTCGTCACGCAACCGCCGCCCACGTAGAGCACGGGGCGCGCGGCCTCGCGGATAAGCTCGACCGCCTGGCGCACCTGCTTGGCGTTGCCGCGGTAGGTGGGACGGTAGCTGGGGATGTCCACCTGATCGGGATAGTGGAAGACCATCTGCTCGCCCGCAAGGTCGGAGGGGATGTCAATCAGCACGGGGCCGGGGCGCCCGGTCGATGCGATGTAGAACGCCTCGCGGAACGTGCGGGTGAGGTCGTCGTTGCTCTGCAGCAGGTAGCTGTGCTTCACCACGGGCATGGTGATGCCCACGATATCGGCCTCCTGGAACGCGTCGGTGCCGATGACGCCGCGCGTGACC
>CASFIQ010000074.1 GCA_949294785.1 uncultured Collinsella sp. | reverse complement strand
GGGCGACCTCGCCCGGGCGCTGCCGCCCGAGCTCACCGAGACCCGTGCGGGGGCCTTCGTCTCCCTGAAGAAGGACGGGCGGCTGCGCGGCTGCATCGGGACGGTCCTGCCTTTGGCGCCCACGCTCGCCGAGGAGATCTGCCGCAACGCCGTCGCGGCGGGCACCCGCGACCCGCGATTCCCCGCCGTCGAGCCCGATGAGCTCGACGAGCTCGTCTACGATGTGGACGTGCTCTCCGCGCCCGAGGATATCTCGGGGCCCGAGCAGCTCGACCCCGCGCGCTACGGCGTGATCGTGAGCGCGCCGGGCGGCAGGCGCGGACTGCTGCTCCCCGACCTCGACGGCGTGGACACGGTAGCCGAGCAGGTGCAGATCGCAGCCCGCAAGGGCGGGATCGACGTATCCGAGCCGGGTGTGCGCCTCCAGCGCTTCACCGTGACGAGGCACCTGTGATGGGCGCCGCGATCACCTGCACCGTCTGCCCGCACGCCTGCCGGCTCGCCCCCGGGCAACACGGCCGCTGCCGGGCGCGCGTGAACGCGGGCGGCGCGATCGTCGCCGGGAACTACGGGCGCGTGACCTCGCTCGCCCTCGACCCCATCGAGAAGAAGCCCATCGCGCGCTGGCGCGCGGGCAGCTGGGTGGTATCGGTGGGAAGCTACGGCTGCAACCTCGCCTGCCCGTTCTGCCAGAACCACGAGATCTCCCAGGCGGCGGCAGGGGACCTTCGGTGGCGCGAGATAGCCCCCGATGAGCTCGTCGCTTACACGGCCGCGACGCGCGCCGCCGACCCGAGCACCATCGGTATCGCCTACACCTACAACGAACCGCTGGTGGGATGGGAGTACGTGCGCGACTGCGCACGCCTCGCCCACGAGGCGGATCTCGTGAACGTGCTCGTATCGAACGGCTGCGTGCTGCCGGGCGCCCTGGACGAGCTCGACGGGCTCATCGACGCGGCGAACATCGACCTCAAGGGGTTCTCGGCCGCCTTCTATAACGCCTGCGGCGCCGGGCCGGGCGGCCTCGACGCTGTGAAGGGCACCATCGAGCGGCTCGCCGCCGACCAGCGCTGCCACCTGGAGGTGACGACGCTCATCGTGCCCGGCATGAACGACCGCGAGGAGGAGGTCGACGCCGCGGCGCGCTGGCTCGCCGGGCTCGATGGCGGCCGCGGGCGCGAGACCGTCACCTACCATGTGACGCGCTTTTTCGGCCGCTGGCGCATGGCGGGGGCGGCGCCCACGCCGCGCGAGACCGTCTTCCACCTGGCCGAGGTCGCCCGGCGCCACCTCGATCATGTGGTCGTCGGCAACGTGTGAGCGCGCCCAGGCGAGACGATCTCGCACCCCCGCATCCGCACCGGGTGTACCATCGGTGACGACACCCGGTGCGACCGGGCGCCACGATTCTGCGAACCGGGAGGGAACCCATGGGACTCGATCTTGACAACGTCCGCGTCATCACCCACAGCGCCGTCCGCATCGAGGGCGACGGCACCGTCTGTTACTTCGACCCCTACGACCTGACGGATGCCGACGCTGCGCACGACGCAACCTACCTCTTCATCACCCACGGCCATTACGACCACCTCTCGCCCGAGGACGCCGCGCGCGTCATGAACGGGCGGACCCAGGTGATCGCGCCGGCGACCCTTGCCGACGAGGTCGCCGCGCTCGGTGGCGAGGCGGTGCACGCGCTGGCCCCGGGCGACGCGGTCGAACTGCCGGGCATCCGCGTGGAGGCCGTCGCCGCCTACAACACCGACCCCGCGCGCCTTGCCAAGCACCCCGAGGCGAACCGATGGCTCGGCTACGTGATCGAGCTCGACGGCGTGCGCTACTACGTCGCCGGCGACACCGACCAGAACGCCGACAACGAACGGGTCCGCTGCGACGTCGCAATCATCCCCATCGGTGGCACCTACACCATGGACCCCGCCCAGGCCGCGGCCTTCGTGAACGCCATCCGCCCCGCAGCCGCCGTGCCCACCCACTACGGCAATATCGTGGGCTCCCCCGCCGACTTCGACGCCTTCGCCGCCGCAGTCGACCCGAAGATCAGGGTCGTCCGGAAGATGGAGCGCTAGGCGTGTCACCGGATAAAATGCCTCGCAGTCCCTTGCATGTTCCGCCCGAAGCCCGCCGGCAATCCCTCCGCGCGCAGTTCCGGGCGCCTCGCGCCCGGCTGTTTGAGCACGGATGGGTCGCCGGCGGGCGTCAGCTGAACCCTGAAGGAGGCCCATGCTGAACCTCGTCCTCTACGAACCCGAGATCCCGGCGAACACCGGCAACATCGGCCGCACCTGCGTGGTCACGGGCACGCGCCTGCACCTGATCGGGCCCTTGGGGTTCTCGCTCGACGACCGGTCGCTCCACCGCGCGGGCCTGGGATTCTGGCCGAACCTCGACGTCACCCTCTATGAGGGCTGGCGGGACTTCCTTACGCGCACCGGCCTCGCCGAGCAGGGTCCCGAGCCGCGCCTGCACCTGCTGACCAAGAAGGCCGCGCGCATCTACACCGAAACCGCCTACCACGATGGCGACTACCTGGTACTCGGCAGGGAGAGCACGGGGATCCCCGAGGAGACGCTCGCCCGCTACCCTGAAAGCTGCGCGCGCATCCCCATGCTTCCCGACACCGCCTCGATCCGCAACATCGCCGCATGGAAGGAACCGGCAGGCGAGGACCTCGAGCATGCGGCGCTACGGCCGCAGGATATCTGCGGCAACTTCATCGACCCGAACGACTACCGCGTGAGCGCGCTCAACCTCTCGAACGCCGCCGCCGTGGCGCTCTTCGAGGCGCTGCGGCAGACGGGCTTTCCCGGCATGGCGGACGCGCGGGACATGCCCGCGCACGATGGGGGCAGATAACGTGAGCATCTCCTGGGACGCTGGGGCCGCCGCAGCGGGCGGCGCGCTCGAGATCGCCGAGGTGGAGGAGCGCGACGTCGCCGCGCTCTCCCGCATTCTGCGCGACCTGTGGCATGGCGATGCACCGGCCGGCGCCTACCGCGACCTCGAGGCAGAACACGACCTCCTGTGCTGCCTCGCCCGCTCCCGCCACCGCATCGTCGCCCGCCAAGGCGGCGCCGCGGTCGGCGTGTGCTGCGCGGCCGATGCCGGGCGCGCCGAGGGCGGCGGTACCTGGGGCGCACGGCGCGACGACGCGCTCGCGCGCCTGGAGGAAATCGATGAGGGGGCCGCCCG
>CASFIQ010000073.1 GCA_949294785.1 uncultured Collinsella sp. | reverse complement strand
CGGCGGGCTCCCGGAGCCGGGCCTCGAGCGCCGAGACGTGATCGGCCGGCGCGGACGCGGCGATGTCGGCGGCATCATGGCGCAAGATGTCCTTCACCATGAGTTTGGGCTTCACGCGACCCTGCCAGTGCTCCGCCACGGCTTCGAAGACAAGATCGACCACGCTGTCGCAGCGAACGAGCGAATCGGCATCAGGCGCGCGGAACATGATCGCCGGGACGCTCGCCGCGCCGTCGGTTGCCGTGAAGCGCATGTGGTCGCCGGTGCGCCCCACGCACGCGCGATCGGCCATGGTGACACCGGTCGCCGCCAGAAGCGGGACCTTGTTGCCCTGACCGAAGGGTTCGAGCGCGCTGAGCGATTCGATCGAATCGATATCGAGCTCATCGAGGGTGACCGTGGTCGCGATCTCGCCGGTGTCCTCGAACGCCTCGGGCGGGAGCTTCGAGAGCGCGGCATCCAGGCGCTCGCGCAGCGCGTCGAGCTTATCCGCCTCGATCGTGACGCCCACGGCGCCGGCATGCCCGCCGAACCGCAGCAGCAGATCGGAGCAGGACTCGACCGCCTCGAAGAGATTGACCGACCCCACCGAGCGGCCCGAGCCGCGCGCGATCCCATCCTCGATGGAGAACAGCAGCGTGGGAACGTGATACTGGTTCACCACGCGGCTCGCGACGATGCCCTTCACGCCCTCGTGCCAGCCCTCGCCGCCGACCACGATCACGCGGCCGCCCGCATAGGTGCGGCGAACGATCTCGAGCGCCTCGTCGGTGAGCGCGGCCTCGATGTCGCGCCGCTCCGCGTTGACCTCCTCGAGGCGCCAGGCGAGCTCGGCGGCGCGGACCGGGTCGCGCTCGAGCAGCAGATCGAGCGCGAGGGCGGGATCCGCCATGCGCCCGGCGGCGTTGAGCCGCGGGATAAGTGAGAAAGAAAGGGCGTCTGCCGTGATGGTTGCGAGGTCGCAGCGCGCCTGGGCGGCGAGCGCGATGAAGCCGGGGCGCGCCGTGGCGCGCATCTGCGCGATCCCCTCCGCCACGAGGGCGCGGTTCTCCGGCGTGAGCGACATCATGTCCGAAACCGTGCCGAGCGCCGCGACCTCCACCAGATCGCGCCAGAGGTCCGGAGCCCCCAGACGAATCCCCAGCGCCTGAACGAGCTTGAGCGCCACGCCGGCGCCGGCGAGCTCATGGGAGGGGCCGTCCTGGCGCAGCTTGGGATCGGTGATCGGCACGCCCACAGGCACCATGTCGGCGGGCTCGTGGTGGTCGGTCACCACCAGGTCTATCCCGCGCTCGACGAGGTGCACGGCCTCGTTGCGTGCGGCGATGCCGTTATCCACCGTGACCACGAGCGAAGGGCGGCAGGAGTCGACCACGCGATCGAGTGCCGCGTCCGAGATGCCGTAACCCTCGTCGAATCGGCGCGGTATGAAGGGATGCGCCTCCGCTCCGAGCGTGCGCAGGGCCTCGGTGAGCAGGCAGGTCGAGGTGATGCCGTCGACGTCGAAGTCGCCGAAGACGGCGATGACCTCATGCGCGCGCACGGCGGACGCGACACGGTCGCAGACCTCCGCCATGCCCGGGATGTCGAACGGGTCGGCCCAGTCGCGGTCGAGCGACGGCGTGAGGAAGAGCCTCCCCGCCGCGACGGAGGAGATGCCGCGGGCGACCATGATGCGCGCCACGAGCGGATGAACCCCGAGTCCTTCGGAAAGCTCCTGCGCGAGGTCGGGATCTTGATGAGCAACCACCCAGCGGTGGCTCGTCTTCAGCGAAGCCATAAGGGGACGTCCTTGTGATGAGGCCCGCTGCGGCGGGCCGAGCTGTTGAACGCCATCCATTATACATATCGTGCGGACAAGACCCCGCCAACGCGCTGCGGCAGACATCCGCCCCGCATGCCGCAATCGCCAAACGCGGCAGAATATTCCGCCGGACACGATTGGCACGGCACCCATCCAGTCGGCAAGATGCGCATGCACCACATAATATGTATGCCGCGTAAAATTATGTATGCCGAAACCTGGCCCTGCCTCCGTGGCTAAAATGCCTACAAACGATTTACCTGCGGAAATAAGACTTAGATCCAATGGATTCAAGCTGTATGGCGATGTTTCGGCATACACAATGTTTCGCCATACACAATTTGTGCGCGGCATTCACGGGAGATAAGGGCAATACAAGGGCCGGCTATCCACGCTCCGGCATCTCGAACCAGCACTGGATAGTATCCTGCTGGCGCAGGCCGAGCTTGCGCTGGAGCGCACGCGATGCCTCGTTGCCGAGGGCGACATGGCAGTAGGGCGTACGGCCGACCGCACGAAAGCGCTCGATGAGTGCCGCCTCGAGGGCCTGGGCGTATCCGCGACGGCGGTGCTCGGGAAAGACCTCGAGCATCCCCATCGACGCCTCGTCGTGTTCGCCGATGAAGCCGACGAGCCCGCCCTCCTCATCGAAACCGCCCCAGATCCATCCGCGCCGCAGGTGGTCCACGATGTCCTCGCGCGGGATCAGATGGTAGCAGGCGGCGACCGCTTCCAGATGACCCTCGTCCAGGGGATGTATGGCAAGATGCCGGCACGCGCTCGGCGGTGTCCCCGCGGGGGGACCCGCGGTGGCGAGAGGGACCGGGGACCCGTCGGCGGTATCCCCGTCCAAGACCCATAGCTCATAGCGGCCCGGACCGGTCTCCGCCTCGTCGGCACCATCTGTGAAGATAGGCAGATAGCGGTCATCAGGCAGGCTCACGAGGGCACGGTCGGGAACGAGTCCCGCCATGATACGGGCCGCCACGTCGTCGACGGGCGCGGCAAAGTAGGCGCCGTTGCGCTTGAAACGCACAAGCACACCGAGGTCCTCGCCCACCGCTCGCACGGCAACGCGGCCCAAGCGCAGCGGCTCGGTGATGCTCAGAAAGCGCGCCGGATCAGGCTGGTCGGCAAGCACCGCAAGCGCCCGGGCAACCAACGAATCCTCGGCTGCGGTGCACGAGGCCGCGCCATCTCCCGCATGGGCCGCGGCGACGGCGCTCCCAGCGCCATCCTCTCCGCAGACGCCTGCGGGCCCGTCCGCCAGATCGAGGCGGTTCACCACTTCGTCGCGGACCTCGCCCAAAAGGGGAACCGCGATGCCGCGCTCGGTGCGCACATAGCGAAATCCGAGCTTATCCTGTGCGCGGGCAGACTTGCGATTGCCCACGTAGTAGCCGAGCCACACCGTGCGGATGCCGAGGGCGCGCCGCGCGTGGTCCATCAGGGCGCGGGCAGCCTCGGGCGCATAGCCGCGCCCCCAGAACGGACGGCCGATCCAATAGCCGAGCTCGCGCTCATCTGCACCCGTCACATAGGCGCTCGCATCGGCATCTTTGAGCGCAACGGCGCCCACGAGCGTACCCGCAGGCTCACCTGCGGGGCCCGCGACGCGCAGGCAGACCGCAAAACTCCCCGGCATACTCAGCACGTCGCGAATGACGCGGAGGCTCTCCTCCTCGCTCGCATGTGCAGGCCAACCTGCTGCCGGCCCCACAGCGGGATCGCCCGCAAGCGGAAAGAGCGCCGGGGCATCCGCTTCGTCCCACGGCCGCAGGACAAGGCGCTGCGTCTCGATGACGGTCACGTGCGGCGCCCCCTATGCGAGCTTCACGATCTTGGTGCCATGGCATTCGGAGACGCCCAGGCTCGCGGCGACGCCCTCCGCGTTCTCCCACGTGATGCCGCCGCCCGGCAAGATGACGATCCTGCCGTCCGCGCGCTCCACGTAGGCAGCCAGACGGTCGAGGTTGTCCTCGATCGCCGTGCCAGCGGCACCGCCGTGCGTCAGGATGCGCGTGCAGCCCATCTCGACGAGCTCGTCGATCGCATCGAGCCGACGGTTTTCCGGAAGGGCGTCGAACGCCATGTGGAAGGTCACGTCCGCCGCGGCTCCGCGCTCGAGCGCCGCCTCGCGCGCCACGGCGACGAGTCGCTCGGTCGCGGGGCGGTCGATTGCCAGCCCACCGTCCTCGTCCGCACAGAGGCACCCGAAGACGACGCCGTCGGCGCCCATGGCGAGCGCGAGGCGCGCGTCGGTCTCCATGATCTTGAGCTCGTCATCGGTGTAGATGAAGTCTCCCCCTCGCGGACGCACCATGACCATGACCCGGGCACCGTGGTCGTGCGCAAGCTCGATCGCCGCCTCGATCACGCCGAGCGAGGGCGTGGTGCCACCGACTGCCAGGTTGTCGCAGAGTTCGATGCGCGCCGCACCCGCCTCGATGGCGGCCGGCACGCAGGTGAGGTTCTCGGCGCAGAACTCGCGCAGAAGGTCAGACATAGGGACGTCCTCTCGTCGGAAGAACACGTGAGCGCCCTTTATTGTGGCACAAACGAAGACCGCCGCCCTGCCCCAGCGGCAAAGGCGGCGGCCTGGATCATCGCTCCGGGTGCCGATACGAAGCTATCCGCCGAGATAGGCTTTGCGCACGTCGTCGTTATGCAGAAGTTCCTCGCCCGTGCCGGAAAGGGTCACGCGACCGGTCTCGAGCACGTAGGCGCGCGTGGCGACCGAAAGCGCCATCTGAGCGTTCTGCTCGACCAGCAAGATCGTGGTCCCCGCCTCGTGCAGGGACTTGATGATCTCGAAGATCTGCTCCACGAGAATGGGCGCGAGACCCATCGAGGGCTCGTCGAGCATGAGGAGCTTCGGGTTCGCCATGAGGCCGCGCCCCATCGCGAGCATCTGCTGCTCGCCGCCGGAGAGCGTGCCCGCAATCTGGCGCCGGCGCTCCTTCAGGCGGGGGAACTGCGCGTAGACGCGCTCGAGATTCGCCGCGATCGTGTCGCGCGGCTGCGAGTACGCGCCCATGTCGAGGTTCTCCTCGACGGTCATCTGCTGGAAGATGCGACGGCCCTCCGGCACGTGCACGAGGCCGTGCTCCACGATGCGCTCGGCGGGCATGTGCATGATGTCCTCATCCATGAACTTGATCGATCCCGAGCGGGAGCGCAGGAGCCCCGAGAGGGTCTTGAGCGTGGTGGATTTGCCGGCGCCGTTCGCGCCGATCAGCGCCACGATCTCACCGTCGTTCACGTCGAAGGAGATGTTCTTGATGGCGTGGATCGCACCGTACCACACGTTGATGTTGTAGACGGAGAGCATCAGGCCTCGACCCCCTTCTGCTTGCCGAGGTACGCCTCGATGACGGCGTCGTTTTGCTGGATCTCCTCGGGCGTGCCCTTGGCGATGATCTTGCCGAAGTTGAGCACGCAGATGCCCTCGCAGATGTTCATGACGAGGTTCATGTCGTGCTCGATGAGCATGATCGCGATCTGGAAGCGGTCGCGGATCTTGACGATGTTCTCCATGAGCTCCGCGGTCTCGGACGGGTTCATGCCGGCAGCCGGCTCGTCGAGGAGCAGCAGCTTGGGGTTGGTCGCCAGGGCGCGAACGATCTCGAGCCTGCGCTGGGCACCGTACGGCAGGCTCCCGGCCTCATGGTCGGCGAGACCGGACATATCGAAGATGTCCAGAAGCTCGAGCGCGCGCTCGTGATAGAGCTTCTCACTCTTCCAATGATGAGGGAGGCGCAAGATCGAGGTCGCCATGCCGCAGTGGTGCTGGTTGTGCAGGCCCACCGCCACGTTCTCCTCGACGGTAAGGGTGTTGAACAGGCGGATGTTCTGGAAGGTGCGCGCGACGCCCAAGCGGTTCACGCGGGCCGGGTCGAGGCCGGCGGTGTCCTGGCCGTCCACGATGATGGTGCCGCGGGTGGGCTGGTACACCTTGGTGAGCAGGTTGAAGACCGTGGTCTTGCCTGCGCCGTTGGGCCCGATGAGACCGCAGATCTCGGTTTTGCCCACCGTGATGTTGAAGTCGTCGACCGCCTTGAGGCCGCCGAAATCGATGCCCAGGTGCAGGCATTCGAGCGCGGGCGCATGGCCCAGGTCGCGCTCGGGCATGATCGAGACACTCGGCACCGGCACCATCTTGGTGCTCTCGCGCCGGCGCGCGGCGAAGTCGGTGAGCCTACTCATGAGCCTCGCCCCCTTCCGTAGCGAGCACCTCGTCTGCGGCGTCATCCGCCTCGCCCTTGCCGAAGCGGCGGCGCACCGCATCGGCCGCGCGCTGGTAGATCTTGGTGTGCGGCACGACCATCACCAGGATGAGCACCACCGCGTAGATGAGCATGCGGTAGTTGTTGATCGGACGCAGGACCTCGGGCAGCACCGTCAAAAACGCCGCCGAGATGATCGAGCCGGAGATGTTGCCCATGCCGCCCAGCACCACGTAGACGAGGATCAGGATCGACTGGTTGAAGTCGAACTGCGACGGCACGATCGTGGAGTAGTTCATGGCGTAGAGCACGCCCGCCGCGCCGGCGAGGGCGGATGCCACCGTGAACGCCATGAGGCGGTACTTGGTGGTGTTGATGCCGACGCTCTCCGCGGCGATGCGGTTGTCACGCACCGCCATGATCGCGCGGCCGTCGCGGCTGTGCATGAGGTTCAGCACCACGGCGACGGTGATGAGCACGAGCAGGATGCCGAGCGCGAAGGTCGAGATCTTATCGATGCCCACGGCGCCCTTGGGTCCGTTGATCAGGATGACGCCCTGATTCATGCCGAGCGACGCCGAGTCCGTCATGGAGAAATGCAGGCCCGCGTCATCGACACCCACATAGAAGATGTTCAGCAGGTTCTTGATGATCTCGCCGAACGCGAGGGTCACGATCGCGAGGTAGTCGCCCCGCAGGCGCATGACGGGGATGCCCACCAGAAACCCGATGACACCCGCGGCGATGGCGCCGACCACGGCGGCGCCGACGAAGAGCAGAAGCTCGTTCTCAACGCCAAAACGCGCGAGGCATCCGGCCGCGACCACGCCCGTGAAGGCGCCGACGCTCATGAAGCCGGCGTGCCCGAGCGAGAGCTCACCCGAGACGCCCACGACGAGGTTCAGCGACACGGCGAGCGAGACGTAGGCGCAGATGGGCACCAGCTGGCCGGAAAGCGAGTTGGAGATCAGCCCGGCACCGTCCAGCACCGTCACGGCAAGGAAGGCGATGACGACGATCGCGTAGGTGATGATGGTGGAGCGCGTCTGCGGCTTCAGCGATTTGATTCCCATATCTCCCACCTACACCTTCTCGTTGACGGGCTTGCCCAGAAGACCCGCGGGCCGGATGAGCAAGATCACGATCAGCACAGCGAAGACCACCGCGTCGGCGATCTGCGTGGAGATGTAGGCGCGCGCGAAGATCTCGATGATGCCCAGCAGGATGCCGCCGAGCGCCGCACCGGGAATCGAACCGATGCCGCCGAGCACCGCCGCCGTGAAGGCCTTGATGCCGGGCATGGATCCCGTGGTGGGCATGAGCGTGGGGTACGCGAGGCACATGAGCACGCCCGCGATTGCGGCGAGACCCGAGCCGATGGCGAAGACCATCGAGATGGTGGAGTTCACGTTGATACCCATGAGCTGCGCGGCATCGCGGTCCTCGGAGCAGGCGCGCATGGCCTTGCCCATCTTGGTCTTCCCCGTGAACATCGTGAGCGCGACCATGATGACCACGCATGCGAAGATGGTGAGCACCGCGGTGGCGCTGATGGTGAGCGCGCCGTCGAAGAGGTTCAGCGCCGGCAGGCTGATGATCGACGAGAACGACTTGGGATCGGAACCCATGATGAGCAGCGCGGCGTTCTGCAGAAAGTAGCTCACGCCGATGGCGGTGATCAGCACGTTGAGCGACGGGGCGTTGCGCAGGGGCTTGTAGGCGAGACGCTCGACGATGATGCCGAGCACGGTGCATCCCACGATCGAGAGCGCCACGCCCGCGATAGCGGGAAGACCCAGATAGCTGACGGCGCAGAAGCAGATGTAGGCGCCCACCATGATGACGTCGCCGTGCGCGAAGTTGAGCATCTTGGCGATGCCGTAGACCATCGTGTAGCCAAGCGCGATGATGGCGTAGACGCTACCGAGGCTCATGCCGTTGATGAGGTTGGTGAGGACTTCGACTCCCACGATCCCTCCTTCCATGTGAAAGGCGGAGACCACACCGAGCCCGCGGGTGGTCTCCGCCAAGACGAAACCGTCTTGAACGCGTCGCTTACGCGTCGAGCGGCATGTAGACGCCCTCCTGGATGACCATGCCCATCGGCTGCTTGGAGATCTCGCCGGTGTCGGACCAGGTGGCCTTCTCGCCGGCGGTGGTGAGGCCGGTGTAGGAGAAGTCGGACGAGGTGAAGACGTCGACCAGCGCATCGCAGATGTCGGAGTAATCGGCATCGGCGGTGACGCCCGCCTGCTCGATGGCGGCCTTCAGCGCGTAGATGCAGTCGTAGGCGTCGGCGGCGAACTGGTTGGGGGTCTCGCCGAAGTCCGCCTCATACGTGGAGACGAAGGCCTTGGTGGCGTCATCCTCGGCGGTGGCGACGAACGGGGTCAGCAGCATGCAGCCCTCGGCGAGCGCGGTGTCGAAGCCCTCGACGGTGAGCAGGCCGTCCATGCCGTCGACGCCGAACCACTTGGGCGCGTAGCCCATCTGGTTGGCCTGGGTGAGGATGAGCGAGATCGGGGTGTAGTAGATCGGCAGGAACACCAGGTCGGCACCGGCGTTCTTGGCGTCGTTCAGCTGCACCGAGAAATCGGTCTGGTTGTCCTCGGTGAACGAGGTCTCGGAGACGATCTCGAGCCCCAGCTCGGTCGCCTCGGCCTTGAAGCTGTTGTAGATGCCCGTGGAATAGGTGTCGGAGATGTTGTAGATGATGGCGATCTTCGTGCCGAGGCTCTGCTCGGAGATGTACTGGGCCGAAGCCGCACCCTGGTTGGGGTCGGTGAAGCACATCTGGAAGACGTTCTCCTTGCGCGGGATGGAGATGTTGCCCTCGGAGTCGGGCTGGCCGCCGATGACGTCGGTGGAGGAGCCGGACGGGGTGATCTGGAACAGGTTGTCGGCGTTGGTCTCGGCCGAGACGGCGACGCACGGGGTGGTGGTCACGGTACCGACCAGGATCTGCATGCCCCAGTCCTTCAGGTTGTTGTAGGCGTTGACGGAGCGCTCGGCATCGTTCTCGTCGTCCTGGAAGTTCAGCTCGAACTGGACGTCGCCGCCGGCGGCGGCGATCTCGTCGACGGCGATCTGGGCGCCGTTCTTGACGGCGTTGCCGTAGATGGCCGCTCCACCGGTGGTGGGGCCGATGCCGCCGATCTTGAAGGTGGCACCCGAGGTCGCGGCGGCCTCGCCGGAGCCGGCGGTCGCGGTGTCGCCCGAACCCTCACCGGAGCAACCGGCGAGCACGCTCGCAGCACCAAGGCCGGCGACGCCGGCGACGAAACCCCTGCGGCTCAGGGAGGGAATGAACTTGAAGCTCGACATGAAGCTCTCCTCTCGTGCGGCACCGGCTCCCCCGCCGGCGCGAACGTTGCCGACCGGCCCGGTCCCCTGCCAGGCCCCAGGGGCGATCGGTTGCGTCCAACGGTTGCAATGGTTGACAGAATACTCGTTTCATCTGCAAAAGGTAAGGTTCCGGCGCGCGGCCGGGGCGCCGCGCGAACCCGAGGCGCGCGAGGGGCGACCGCAGCCTCGCCCGTACCCGGCTCACTACCAGCGGCTATCGCGCAAACACCGTATGCTATCTGCGATGTTACATCTTGGTTTCGCAGGGGCCGTTGCGGCGCGGCGAGCGTCTTCCGGCGAGCCCGCGCGGCCGGAGCTCGTCTATACTGGGGCGCAACGAAAGCGGACCCCCGGACGCCTCCGCGCCCGCCGCACGCCCGCAACCGGAGCCGGCGACGGCCCGCTCGCAGGCGACGGCCCGGCGCGCGACGCCCGACCTACGATGGGAGAAGATATGGACGAGACCAGAACCGTGAACGTGGGCCTCATCGGCTTGGGGACCGTCGGCGGCGGCGTGGCGAAGCTCATCGCCCGCCATCACGATGAGTACCTGCGCGCCTACGGCATCGACCTGCGCGTGAGGCGTGCCTGCGCCCTCGAGGAGGAGCGCGCGGCCGAGCTCGGGTTCACCGGCGACGCGTTCACCCGCGACTGGCGCGACATCGTCGAGGACCCCTCGATCGACATCGTGGTCGAGCTCATCGGCGGCGAACATCCCGCCACCGAGATCTTCGAGGCCGCGCTCGGCCAGGGCAAGCACATGGTCTCGGCGAACAAGGCCCTGCTCGGCCGCCACGTGGAGCGTCTGGCGGCGCTCGCCGCCGAAAACGGCGTGCAGCTCAAATGCGAGGCGGCGGCAGCGGGCGGCATCCCCATCGTGAACGCCCTCGAGCACGCCCTCGTGGGCAACGACATCCTGTGCATCGCCGGTATCCTGAACGGCACCACGAACTACATGCTCAGCCGTATGGACGCCGAGGGGCTCGACTACGACGAGGTCCTCGCCGACGCCCAGCGCCTGGGCTACGCCGAAGCGGACCCCTCGGCCGACGTCGACGGCTTCGACGCCGCGAGCAAGGTGGCGATCCTCTCGTCGATCGCGTTCCACACGCGCGTCACCACCGATGACGTCTACATGCAGGGCATCCGCAAGGTCTCCGCCGCCGATATCGAGCAGGCCCGCGACATGGGCTACCGCATCAAGCTTCTGGGCATCGCCCGCTGGACCGCCGCCGGGATCGACGCGCGCGTCCATCCCACGATGATTCCCGAGGACCATATGCTCGCGAACGTGTCCGGCGCCATGAACGCGGTCTTCGTGGTGGGCGACGCCGTGGGCGAGACCATGTTCTACGGAGCGGGTGCGGGATCGTTCCCCACGGCGAGCGCCGTGGTGGGCGACATCCTCGAGCTCGCCCGCCCCATCGCCGAGGGATCGGCGCCCGCCGCCGAGAGCGAGCCCTACGAGAGCCGCGTGCCGGTGCGCTCCATCGCCGACCTCGAGACCCGCTACTACATCCGCCTCTCCATCGCCGACCAGGTGGGCGCCCTCGCCCCGGTGGTCGCCGCGTTCGCCCACGCGGGCGTGTCGATCTCGGCGATCAACCAGCTGCACGACGGCGAGACGACCGGCGTGGCCGACGGCGCCTGCTCGGTGGTGTTCCTCACCCACACGGCGGCGGAGCGCGACGTCGAGGAGCTCTGCCGCGCGCTCGAGGCGCTCGACGAGGTCGCGTCGGTCGCAAGCGTCATCCGCATCGAGGACGTCGAGGCCTGGAGCGCGGGCGCCGAGAAGAACGACTAGCGGTCCCCGGCGCGATCTTCGGGCATCAATCGAGACCGAGCGCGGCGAGCATCGCCTCGTCGTTGCCGAAAGCATGACCCACCTCGTGCGCGACGGTGCGGCGCACCTCGTCGACGAAGGTCACCGGGTCGTCGAACAGCCGCTCGTGGGGGCCCTTGAAGATGATGATCCGGTCGGGGAGTTCCCCGATGCCGTAGTCGATGCCGCGCTCCGTGGCCGGCACGCCCTCGTACAGGCCCAGAAGCTCGTCGCCCACGACCTCCGCCCCGTCGTCGTCGATGGCGGCGAGCTGGTCGGCATCCGGCTCGTCCGCAACGGTCACGACCACGTTCTCGAGCCCGTCGAAGAGCTCGTCGGGTATCGCGTCCAGCGCCGAGGCGACGATCTCCTCGAAGTACTCGTCTGATGCGCGCATGCCCCCTCCTTCCCCGCCATACGGATACCGTACGGGCGGGTCGCCGGAAACGGCACCCGCCCCATCATCGTAGCCGAATACCGCCGCGGCACGGGCACGCCGCCGCCGGCGCGTGCGTGCTTTTCACGAGCTTGCCCCTCCTGCTGCCAAGGCGTCCAGGCCAAGTGTCGTATCATAGATGTGTATGTGGATATCCAGCCAAACCCGGGAAGGCAGGACGCAATGGTCTCTCGCATCTACGTGGAGAAGAAACCTGGTTTCGACGTCGAGGCGCAGCAGCTCGCCCAAGAGCTGCGCACCGTGATCGCGGAGGGGCTCCCTGAGGACATGGGCCTGCGCATCGTGAACGTCTACGACGTCGAGGGCATCGACGAGGAGCTCTTCGCGCGCTGCACCCCCGTGGTGTTCAGCGAGCCGCAGGTCGACATCGCAACGCGCGAGCTCGCCATCGAGGGTATCTCGATCGGCGCCGCCGGCACGGGCGAGGGCATCTCCGTGACCGCGCCCGGACTCACCGCGTTCGCGGTCGAGGCGCTCCCCGGCCAGTTCGACCAGCGCGCCGACTCCGCGGCCGAGTGCGTGCAGCTCATCTCCTGCGGCGAGCGTCCGACCGTGCGCTGCGCCAAGCTCTACGTGATCGCCGGCGACCTCGCGCCGAAGACCGTCGAGGCCATCAAGCACTACGTCATCAACCCCGTCGAGTCGCGCGAGACCGCGCTCGCCCTGCGCGACACGCTGGCAACCGAGATTCCCGCGCCCGAGCCCGTCGAGATTCTTACCGGCTTCCGCGCGATGGACGAGGCCGCCCGCGCCGCGTTCATCGCGGATCGCGGCCTGGCCATGGACAACGCCGACCTGTGCTTCTGCCAGGAGTACTTCGACGGCGAGGGCCGCGACCCCTCGATCACCGAGGTCCGCGTGATCGACACCTACTGGTCCGACCACTGCCGCCACACCACCTTCGGCACGGTGCTCGACGATATCGAGTTCGACGACGCCGTGGTCGAGGAGGCGTTCCAGCGCTACCTCGAAATGCGCCATGAGCTCGGCCGCGACGAGAAGCCCATCTGCCTCATGGACATGGGCACCATCGGCGCCAAGTGGCTCAAGCACGAGGGGAAGCTCACCGGCCTCGACGAGTCCGAGGAGATCAACGCCTGCACCGTGAAGGTCACCGTCGACGTGGACGGCAAGGATGAGGACTGGCTCTTCCTCTTCAAGAACGAGACCCATAACCACCCGACCGAGATCGAGCCCTTCGGCGGCGCGGCAACCTGCATCGGCGGCGCCATCCGCGACCCGCTCTCCGGCCGCAGCTACGTCTACCAGGCCATGCGCGTCACCGGCGCGGCCGACCCGACGGTGCCCGTATCCGAGACGCTGGCGGGCAAGCTCCCCCAGCGCAAGCTCGTGACCACCGCCGCCGCCGGTTACTCCAGCTACGGCAACCAGATCGGTCTGGCCACCGGTCAGGTCTCCGAGCTCTACCATCCGGGCTATGTGGCCAAGCGCATGGAGGTCGGCGCCGTGGTGGGCGCCACGCCCGCGAGCCACGTCCGCCGCGAGGAGCCCCAGCCCGGCGACAAGATCATCCTTCTGGGCGGGCGCACCGGCCGCGACGGCATCGGCGGCGCCACCGGCAGCTCCAAGGCGCACAACGTCGAGTCCATCGAGAAAGACGGCGCCGAGGTGCAGAAGGGCAACGCCCCCATGGAGCGCAAGCTCCAGCGCCTCTTCCGCCGCGAGGACGCGTGCCGCCTCATCAAGCGCTGCAACGACTTCGGCGCGGGCGGCGTGTCGGTCGCGGTGGGCGAGCTCGCCGACGGCCTCTACATCGACCTCGACCAGGTGACCAAGAAGTACGAGGGCCTCGACGGCACCGAGCTCGCCATCTCGGAGTCCCAGGAGCGCATGGCCGTGGCCGTGGCCGAGGACGACGTCGACGAGTTCATGGGCTACGCCGCGGAGGAGAACCTCGAGGCGACCGTCATCGCCGAGGTCACGCACGAGAAG
>CASFIQ010000072.1 GCA_949294785.1 uncultured Collinsella sp. | reverse complement strand
GCTACGTACTCTATCGCGCAAGGATTCGCCGCCCGAGGCTCGCTTGCCTTCTATTACGCTGTTCTGACCATCCATTACGCGCCGATTGGCGCACATTTACGGGCAGCTTACATTGATGCGGCACATGTAAGGCGCCCGCGCGCCCGCCCCTTTTTCAGAGCATGGGTGCGCGGGCGCCGGGACATGCGTCAAACGCCGTATCGCGGCATGCGGCGTTAGAGATCGAGCTCCATAAGGCGCAGCGTGGCGATGATGTACATCTTGAGCGCGCGCTTGAGCGCCTCCTCGTTCGCGCCCTCGTCGGCCCCGTGCATGGGACCCACCCAGTCGGGAGCAGAGGCGTTAACCTCCTCGTCCTCCGGTCCGAAGGAGACGGCGCGCTTGAAGCTGCGCGCGTAGGTGCCGCCGCCCATCGAGAATAGCTGGGCGTCCTTGCCCGTCACCTCGTTGTAGGTAGCGAGCAGCGCCTGGACGGCGGGGTCCGACCCTTCGACGGAGAAGGGGGGCTTGCCCATCTCGAGCTCGAAGGAGGCGCCGTAGCGCTCCGCGACCTGGGAGAGTGCGCGCTCCATCTCCTCCCCGGTGGTGCTGTCGGGATAGCGCGAATCGATCGCGTGCAGGATGCGCCCGTCCTCGACCTTCACCACGCTGCCGATGAGCGTAAGGGGGCCGAAGGTGTCGTTCGCGCTCGCGACACCGAGCGCCTCGCCCGCGGTGTCGGCATGGATGACCGCCATGAGGTCCACGAAGTCGCGCTCGGCCGGCGCGAGCACGCCGGCGTTCTCCTGAAGGTAGCCGACCATGAGGCCGACCGCGTTCACGGTGCCCGCGGGAAGCGACGCATGGCCGCCCACGCCCGTGGCCGTGATCCGGCACGACCCCTCGCCCAGGGACTCGACGACGATGCGGTCGGCGTTCGCGCGCGGCGCTGCGAGCGCGCCCGCGTCGACGGCGAGCTCCGCCACCGAGGAACCGGGGATCGCGTTCGAGACATCGGAGCCCGACCAGCTGCGGATGACGCCACCCTCGATCGGAGCGCTGACGAACACACCCTCGAACAGACCCTTCTCCGCGTTGCACACGGGGAACTCGGCATCGGGCGTGAACAGGAACGCCGGGTCGTCATGGGTGGAGAGGTAGTGCTTGACATCGGTCATGCCCACCTCCTCGTCGCACCCCAGAAGCGCGCGGAAGGTGTAGCGGGGCAGCTCGCCCATGCGCTTCAGGAAGGCGCCGACATAGAGCGAGAGGACCGCCGGGCCCTTGTCATCCGCCACGCCGCGACCGATGAGCCAGCCGTCATGGCGCCTGACCTGGAACGGGTCGGCGCTCCAACCGGCGCCCGCGGGCACCACGTCGAGATGCGCGATCGTGGCGACCTGGCGCTCGGAGGCACCGGGGACGTCCGCCCACCCGATGAACCCCTCGTCCTCGCCGGTATCGAGCCCGAGGCGCTTCGCGATGGCGAGCGCATCGTCGAGTGCGGCGCGGACACCGGGGCCGAAGGGCGCCCCGGGCGCGGCGCTCGCCGCGTCGGCGACCGATTCATGGGCGACGAGCGTGCAGATATCCTGGACGACGTCCTCCCAGACCTCGTCCACGTACGCGTCGATGCGACGCATGAGCTCTTGATCCATCTTCTCCTCCTTGATCGGACCCCGCGAAGCGGGCTGATGACAAAGCGATCGGCGCCCCCGTCGGCCTCCCTGCCGCCGTCCGGAAACGGGTGGGGCGAGGCCGCGACAAGATGACGCGGCTTTCTATGATACGCCGAGTACGCGAGCAAGGTCGGCCACGGTGGGGCAGACGACCCGCGCGCCGGCGCGCTCGAGCTCCGATGCCGCGGAGGTGCCGCCGTACACCACGCCTACGCTCGCGATTCCCAGCTCGCGCGCGCCCTCCATATCGAAATGGCTGTCGCCGACCATCACGGCGTCGGCAGGCGCCGCATCGAGTTCGCGCAGGGCGTCACGGATCGCGTCGACCTTCGTGAGCCTGCCCGCCTCGCGGTTGAGCCCTAAGAGCACCTCGAAGCAATCGAGTCCGAGCTCCGCCACCATGTCGCGCGCGCGGGACTCCAGGCGCGAGGTCGCCACCGCAAGCGTGCGGCCGCTTGCGGCAAGGCGGTCGAGCAGGTCGTGGAGACCCGGGTAGACCGGATAGTCCGCGGGCCCCATCTCGTCGAACGCGGCACGGTACTCGGCGGTCACGACCTCCGCCTCCTCGGCGCTGAAGCCGTAGCAGCTCTTGAAGGCCTCGACGAGCGGCGGCCCTACGAACCGGCGCAGGTCCCCCATCTCATCCCGGGTGAAGCCGCGCGCGGCGAGCACGCGCTCGACCGTCTTGATCACGCAGCCCGTGGTATCCGCGACCGTGCCGTCGAAATCGAACAGCAGCACGGGAGCGGCCGCAAGATCGATGCGGCCGGGGCCGGTCTCCCCTTCCGTCCTCCCGACGATGTCCATCGAAACCTTCCCTTCGGTCCGCGGGCGGCAGTTTCCATGCAATGGAGCCCATGATACGCGAAAACCCGTCCCCCACGGCGGGAGGACGGGTTTTCACGCGTCAGCGGTCGCAGCCCCGGCTTCGTCGCCGCGGACTCGACGCCGCATGATCACGCGACATCAGTCGTCGTAGATACCCAGCGCGAACTGCATGGAGTCCTCGACGTATTCGAGCCGGTCGCTCAACAGGTCGATCTGGGTCTCGATCTGGATGTAGTCGCTATAGGGGATGCTCCCCTGGCGCGCGGCATGCTCCTGCTGGTCGTCATAGAGGTCCATCTCGTTGTCGAGCTGGTCGATCTGCGCCTTCATATCCAGATAGGTCTGATAGTTGGCGTTGACGTCGTCGCTGCGCGTCACGCCCTTGCAGGCGTTCTCAAGCTCGACCACGCGCGACTCGAACGTTCCCAGGTCACCGTAGTTGCTCGTCACCGTGGCATCCGGCTCCGGAGCGATGGATCCAGTGGTCGACCCGGTGTCGGTCGTCGCGGAATCGTCCTTCGTCGTCGAATCGGTCGCGCCGCCCTGGGCATCGAGCTGGCTCTGCAGCTCCTGAACCTGGGCCTCGAGCTCTGCCACGCGGTCGGAATCAGCGCTGCCGGACTGGCATCCCCCCAGCGCCAGGGCGCCCGCGAGGGCGATTCCCGCGATACCGAACGAGGCGGCGCGCATCTTGGAAAGCATCTCTACATCACACTCCCTTACACGATGCTTACACTGCAGCTGGCTGCTATATACCACGTATGCGACAGGGTATTCATCAATTCCAAAACCGGGGCCGCATTTTTCGGCAAGCGTCACCGCATGCGCGACTAACGGATATATCCGCAGCTAGATATGGTCATACGAGAACTTCGGAAGAACCGTCTGCGGTAGAGCGCGACAAAAAAGATGCCCCGGCGTGCAACCGGGGCATCTTCAAAGCGACCTATGGGGTCGGGACTACTCGGCGTCCTTCTCCTCGGGCTTCTCGATCGGGGTGACCTCGATCTCGACGCCGAGGGTCTCGGCGGCGGACTTCATCGAGAGGCTGATGCGACGACGGTCGAGGTCGATCTCCATGACCTTGACCTGAACCTTCGCGCCCACATGGGTGACCTGGCTGGGCTGGTCCACGTGCTTGTTGGCCATCTCGGAGATGTGCACGAGGCCCTCGATGCCCTCACCGAGGTCGACGAACGCGCCGAACGGCACGAGCTTGGTGACGGTGCCCTCGACGATGGCGCCCACGGGGTACTTCTTGATGAGCGTGCGCCACGGATCCTCGGTGGTCTGCTTGAGACCGAGGGAGATGCGCTCGCGGTTGAGGTCCACGTCGAGCACCTCGACCTCGACCTCCTGGCCGACCTTGACGACCTCGGAGGGGTGGTTGACGTGGTTCCAGGAGAGCTCGGAGATGTGGATGAGGCCGTCGATGCCGCCCAGATCCACGAAGGCGCCGAAGTCCACGATGGAGGAGACGGTGCCCTTGAGGCGCATGCCGCTCTTGAGCTTGGAGAGGATCTCGGTGCGCTCGGCCTTGCGGGACTCCTCGAGCACCACGCGGCGGGAAAGCACGACGTTGTTGCGGTTGCGGTCCATCTCGATGACGCGGGCCTCGATGCGGGTGCCCAGATAGGAGGTGAGGTCCTTCACACGGCGAAGGTCCACCAGGGAGGCGGGCAGGAAGCCGCGCAGGCCGATGTCGAGGATGAGACCGCCCTTGACGACCTCGATGACCTCGCCCTCGACGTTCTCACCGGAGTTGAACTTCTCCTCGATGCGCTTCCAGGCGCGCTCGTACTCAGCACGCTTCTTGGAGAGCACCAGACGGCCGTCCTTGTCCTCCTTCTGAAGGACCAGGGCCTCGATGGAATCGCCGAGCGAGACAATCTCTGCAGGGTTGGCATCCTTGCGGATGGAGAGCTCGCGCACCGGGATGACGCCCTCGGACTTGAATCCGATGTCAACCAGGACCTCGTCCTTCTCGATCTTGACGACGGTGCCGCTGACCAGGTCGCCCTCATCGAAGTCGGTGATGGTGCCGTCGATGAGGCTGTTCATCTCCTCCTCGTTGACGTCGTCAAGAGAGAAGATGGACGCGTTCTGAATCTCACTCAAAGGTGGACCCCTTTCGATGTACGGGGCCCCGATCGCTTTACCTGCAGACGAGCCCGGCGCGCAACGCCGTCCTCATCCGTCTGGAACACTCGGGGGCCGACAGATACTGATGTGAGCTTGAAACTCACAGTCTCATAGAATACGAGGAATGGGGCCTCATTTCAAGGAACACTTGCGATTTTTTGCTGGTGGCGGACGTTTGAAACTTTTTTTACGGCAGGCGGTAGCCCGGCAGCGGCGAGCGGCGAGGCCGTCTATCGCCATCCGACCCATGGCAAGCCGTCTCCCGTATTCCCGCGGTCTTCAGAGTTTTTCCAAGGTTTCCCGGCGATTGGATGTAAAAAACGCGGTGCGCGCGCTTTGCGAGGGGACTTTGGGTAGATACTACGAACCCGTAGCGCGCCGCGCACGCCCTCGCTTCTCCATATGGGGCGACGCAGATTACGATCGGAAAGGAGGCGTCTGTGCTCAAAGCTGTAGCGTTCGACCTTGATGACACGCTGCTCAGCCTGAACCTCGGCGCCTTCATCGCCGTGCTCGCAAAGGACTACGCGACGCTGCTCGGCGACATCGCGCGCAAAAACCCGCTCGCCATGCTCGCTGCCGTGGGCGGAGCGATGCTCGAGCTCAACGGCGACGACCGCCCCGAGTCCGACGAGCGCACGAACCTCGCCTGCTACCAAGACGCCATCGAGCGGCGCAGCGGCGTACCGCTCGCCGACCCCGTGATCGCCGAGGCGTTCACTTGCTACGAGCGCGAGATCCTCCCCGCGCGCAACGACCGAATCATCGCCGCGCGCCCGGCCGAAGGGGCGCGCGAGGCCATCTCGTGCGTGATCGATCGCGGCCTCAAGCTGGCGCTCCTCACCAACCCCTGCTTCACCCGCGCCTGCGTCGAATGCCGCATGGACTGGGCGGACGTGCGGGACGTCCCCTTCGAGCTGGTCACCAGCATGGAGAACACCCGGCGCTGCAAGCCGAGCGCGACCTACTACCTTGACGCCTGCTCCGAGCTGGGTATCGAGCCCGGCGAGCTCCTCATGGTGGGCAACGACCCCAAACGCGACTTCCCCTCCCCCGACTGCGGCATCCAGACTGCCTATGTGGGAACGGGAGCGCCCGTGCGCGCCACCTGGTCGGGCCCCATGGCAGACTTCGCGGCGAGCTTCGACGAGATCTGCGAGCGCTTCGACGAGCGCACCGAACGCGGTCTCGTCGCCCTGGTACAGGACGTCGATGCCCGCAGTCACCGCCAGGCGAACGTCTAGCGCTCCGGATTCGCACCGCCGCCCCGGTCGCGACCGCAACCGCCGAAACCGCAGGTACGACTGTTGGCACTGCCGCTGCCGCTGTCGCCGAAACCGTTGACGCAGTTGCAGCCATACACAATTTTGCACAGAGCCATACATCTTTTTGCCTAGCAATATAAGCGTATGCATGGGAACCGGTCCACCTCAATCGACAAGCATCTCATTGTCATCAAAACACCAGGTAGGTGCCTTGACTGACAACCTCCATCGAAAAACGGGGCAAGGGAATATGCAAAAAACTGTTTCCCATACAGAAGACCGGAAAAATATGTATGGGCAAACAGAAATTATGTATGGGAAAACATCGTGGGGAGCGCTGATCCGCGAATTGTAGGCAGCTTGAAGGCGGATTAAAGGAAGCTTGAAGGCCACTTGAAAGGGGCCTGGAGGCGATAAGGGTGGTTCGACGGCGGCTCAAGGGCGATTTGAGGATGGTTCTACGAGGGTTCGATAGTGGTTCTACAGTGGTTTGAAGGCGGTTCGATAACGGTTCGGCAGCGGTTAGAAAAACGGGCGGCCACCATTTGTGACCGCCCGAATCGGCAGAACCTTGTTGAGTCAGCAGAACCTTGTTGGATCGGCAGGCTCTTGTTGGACCGCGATCGTTCCCTGCAAGAACCCCTCCGGTGGGAACCGCTCCCACAGAGACCTCTCCCCTGAGAACCCGCTCCCGTGGGAACCGCTCTCGTGGAACCCGCTCCCACTGGAGCCGCTCCGGTGGGAACCGCCCTCAAAGGCCTTCCGACCAGAGGCTGCGCCCTGCGGAAGAGCTGACTTTACGCCGCAGCCTTCTTGGTGTTGAGGACGAAGGCGATGGCGAAGGCGGAACCGACCGCGACGACGATGCCCAGAATCGCGAACGGGAAGTACGGCCCGATGTAGGCGACGAGGCTGAAGATGCTCGACAGGATATAGCCGTAGATGCGCACGCCGAAGGCGCAGATCACCGCGGAAGCGATGCCAGCGCCCAGGCAGGCGGCGGCGAACGCCTTGCGATACTTGGAGAGGATACCGAACAGCGCGGGCTCGGTGATGCCCAAGAACGCGGAGACCACGGCGGAGATGATCAGGGAGCGCTCGGTGGCGTCCTTGGTCTTGAAGTACATGGCGAGGGTGGCGCCGGCCATGGCGAGGTTCGCCATGAACATGGTGGGCATGAGCATATCCCAACCCTGGTTGGCGAAGTTCTGGAGCGCGACCGGGGTCATGGCGTGATGCAGACCGGTGAAGACCAGGATCGGGCGGGTGACGCCGCAGATGAAGCCGGCGACGATCGGCGAGAAGGCGAAGAGGGCGCCCACGCAGTCGGCGAGCACATTACCCAGGAAGATGCCGATGGGACCGATCACGGTGAGTGCGATGGCGCCGGTGACGAACAGCGAGATCGTCGGCGTGAAGACGGTGCGCATCACCTGGGGCAGCACCTTATCGACAAAGCGCCACACCACGCTCAGCAGAGCGACCGAGCACAGGATCGGGATGACCGTGCCGCCGTAGTTGAACACCGGGACGGGAATCACGCCGAAAAGCAGGAACTGCGAGATCTCGCCCGCGCTCACGGCGTTCGTCATGGTGGTGTATTGCATCGCGGCGGCGATGGCGACGGCGACGAACTGGTTGGTCTTGAAGATGCGCGCCGCGGAGAACGCGACGAAGAACGGCAGGAACGTGAAGACGCCGCTCGCGAGCATGTCGAGCACGAGGTAGGTGTCCGAGGTGTTGGAGACCACGCCGACGGCGGCGAGGCCGGACATGAGGCCCTTGATCATGCCGGCGCCCGCGATGGCGGGGACGATTGGGCCGAAGGTGCCGGAGACGATGTCCATGAAGCGGCCAACGATGGTCTTGCCCTCGTCCTCGTCGAGGTTCTCGTCGATCGCGTCCTGCTTGGCGATGCCGAGCTCCTCAACGATGAGCTCGTACCAATCGTCGACGTCCGTACCGATGATGACCTGCATCTGGCCGTTCTGGAGCTGGGTGCCCATCACTCCGGAGATGGCAGTCAGCGCGGCATCGTCGATGAGCGCGTTGTCCTTGAGGCTGAAACGCAGGCGCGTGATGCAGTGCCACGCGTTGTTGATGTTGGCTTTTCCGCCCAGCGCCTCGATGATGGCATGGGTGGACTCGGTGCTTGCCATGTGGGTCCTCCTACCGTGATACCTGGAACCGGTGCTGCGCGCTGGCACGCGGCTCGTGAAAACCTGCGCGCGGTCCATCCCGCGGCGCAAGGTGGATATTAGCATCGTCAAAACCATTCAACTTATGGGGTTGATTAGCTTCAGATAATTGTTTCCGCAGTTAAATTGGTATATTTTGATTGTTGACATGATGATTGGACTGATAATTGCTTGATTCCCGCCCACTTGCCAGTCCAACTTGACCCTGCGGGAAACCGGCTGCTTCAATACCGTTTGGAAGCCACCGGTTTGGAACCGCTTGGTATCGGCAGAGCATCGGGAAGGACATCGCATGACCCCCACCATCATCACCGACGTGCGCGCGCACGTCTTGAAGCCCGACAAGCACAACCTCGTCGTCGTGGAGGTCGCGACGGACAAGGGGCTGACCGGCATCGGGTGCGCCACCTTCCAATTTCGCCCCACCACGGTCGCCGAGGCGGTCGAGGCGTATCTGAAGCCCCTGCTCGTCGGCCGCGACGCCAACGACATCGAGGACCTCTGGCACTGCATGCACTACAACTCCTACTGGAGGAACGGGCCCGTCCTCAACAACGCGATCTCGGGCGTGGACATGGCGCTGTGGGATATCAAGGGCAAGCTCGCCGACATGCCCCTCTACCAGCTGTGGGGCGGAAGATCCCGCACCGCCATCCCCGCCTACACCCACGCCGTGGCGGACGACTTCGACGAGCTCTGCCGTCAGATCGACGGCTACCTCGCCGAGGGCTACCGCTACCTGCGCGTGCAGCTGGGCTTCTACGGCGGCAACCCCGATCATCTGGCCACGCCGGACGCTCCGCTCGAGGGCTCGTACTTCGACCCGGAGCAGTACATCGCGACCCACATCAAGCTCTTCTGTGACCTGCGCGAGCGCTACGGGGACGCCTTCGGCATGCTGCACGACGTCCACGAGCGCCTGCAGCCCGATCAGGCGCTTCGCTTTTTGAAGGAGGCGGAGCGCTGCCACCTGTTCTTCGTAGAGGACCCCGTCGCGCTCGAGAAGATCGACTGGCTGCGGGACATCAAGCGCCAGACCGCGACCCCTATCGCCGAGGGCGAGCTCATCAACAACCCGCAGGAGTGGATGCGCCTGCTGCAGGACCGCTCGATCGACTTCTTGCGCATCCACGTCTCCCAGGTGGGCGGCATCACCCCCGCCCTCAAGATCGCGCACGCCGCGGACGCCTTCGGGATCAGGATCGCATGGCACACGCCCTCGGACATCTCGCCGGTGGGCCTCGCGGTGAACACGCACCTGAACATCCACCTCGCCAACGCCGCCATCCAGGAGAACATCGAGCTGCCCGCGAAGACGCGCAGGGTCTTCGGCGGGGCGCCCGCCGTGAAGGGCGGTTACTTCTACCCCATCGAGGAACCGGGCATCGGGGTCACCTTCGACCGCGAGGCGGCCGACGAGTTCCCCGGGCAGTTCAAAGAGCACGCCTGGACGCAGAGCCGCACGCCGGACGGCACCGTCGTCGCCCCGTAACGCACGGCCTATCGCATGGGTTGGCTGCCGTCAGCCGCGCCCGCCCATGCGCCCGCGATGCCCCTCGCGATCGAAGGGACTGATGTAGGAGACCGAGTAATCGATCGCGACCACCCTGCTGAACTCGTACACCCTGCCCGTGCTGAGGATCCCGCGCGACTGGATCTGCATCGCCGGGGTCGAGCGTTTGCAGGCCAGCAGCTCCGCCTCGTCGCGCGTGAGCGCGCACGGCGTGTACGTGGTCATGAAATGCGAGATCCGGTACCCTTTCCGCTCCACGTAGTCCTGGATGGAATGCTCGACCACCGCGCGCGTGAGGTCGGGGAAGAGCGTCGTCGGCATATGGGTGACCTCGATCTGCTCGCGCACGTGGTTCACGATGCGCAGGCGCTTGATGCGCCAGACGGGCAGGGGCCCGGGCATCTGGAACACGTGCCGCTCGTCCTGTGTCGCGGGCCCGCACGAGAGGTCGAGACAGCGCGACACGATGCGGTCGTAGGGCGTGCGGGTGAGCGAGTTGAACACCAGCGGGTTGACGTGGGCCAGATGGCTGAGGTAGATGCCCGACCCCTGGACGAGCCTCACCACGCCCATGTCGGCGAGCGCGCTCACGGCGCGCTGGACGGTGTCGCGCGAGACCCCGTACGACCGCGCGAGCTCGCGCTGGGTGGGGAGCTTGCCCGATCGAAACTGCTGCTGGTAGATCTTGCTGAGCAGGTCCTGGATGATGAAGTCGGACTTCTTCATGACGTCCCTCGCTCTTGGCGGAGCCTAGCAGCCCACCTCGGTCTTGCCGATCATGATATTCAAGATCTCGCGGTCCGTGGGGCCCATCCCGACGCGCCCCACGTAGCCCATGCTCGCGATGGTCTCCTCCACCGTCCGCTGCACCAGGCCCTCGCCCGCATGGAAGCTGCGCCCCGTCATGGCCATGTCGTGACCCAGAATCGCCGCGTCCACCGCGGCCGAGATCTTCGCCGCGCAGCTCGCCTTGGCGCCGTCGCACACGATGCCGCCCACGTTGCCCAGCGTGTTGACGATGGTCTCCCCCACCTGGTCGGACGTGCCGCCGGCCATCCAGGTGATGGCAGCTCCGGCGCCGCACGCGGCGCACACCACGCCGCAGAAGGCCGAGAGCGCCCCGATGTAGCTCTTCACGTGGATAGCGACCAGATCCGAGAGCGCGAGCGCGCGCAGGAGCCCCTCATGCGGGACGCAGAGCTTGCGCGCGTACTCCACCACCGGGAGGCATGCCGTGATGCCCTGGTTGCCCGACCCGCAGACGATGACCACCGGCAGCGCGCACCCGTTCATGCGGGCGTCCGACCCGGCGGCGGCGCGCGCCCGCGCCCGGCAGGAGACGCCCTCGCCGCGGGTCGCGACGAGGGTCTTGCCCACCTGGGCGCCCCAGGGGTTCTGCAGCCCCTCGTCCGAGATGGCGCAGTTCAGCTCAATCTGGCGCTCGAGCGCGTCGCGCGCAGCATCGATCGAGCCGGAGCGCGCGAAGTCCATGATGGCGTCGAGCGTGAGGGAGGAGACCTCGTCGGCCCCGCTCGCCACCTCGGATGCCATCTCGGCGCACGCCTCGCGCGCGTCGATCCCCTCGAGCACCGCGCCGTCGAGCATGCGCGAGACCACGTCGGTGTGGTGGTGCGCGATCACGACCTCGGCCACATGGCCGGATGCCGCGGCGCGGACCCTGATGTAGAGGTTCGGGACGCCTTCTGCCAGCGAGACGTCGACGTAGCCCGGCTTGGCGAGCAGCTCGCGCGCGCGGGCGCGCGCGGCGTCGTCCACCGACTCGAGCACCTCCAGCGCGCTCGCCGCGTCGCCGCCCACGGCGCC